>DATHXZ010000509.1:0-6155 GCA_035459405.1 Chthoniobacterales bacterium | reverse complement strand
ACCCTCGCCGGCATCGGCTGCTCCTCGCGCTTCCCGTATTTCGTCAATGGCTACGGCGCCCACTTCATCCATGGGCGCGCCGTCCCGCTCGCCAGCGGCGTCAGCCTCGCCCGGCCCGACCTGCACGTCTTCCTCTTGGGCGGCGACGGCGACGGCTTCAGCATCGGTGGCAACCACCTCGACCACGGCGCGCGCAAGAACATCAACATGACCTACGTCATCATGGACAACTTCGTCTATGGCCTGACGAAAAAGCAGACCTCGCCCACCAGCCCCATCGGCTTTAAGTCGAAGACCGACCCGCAAGGCGCCATCGACCAGCCCGTGAACCCGATGAAAAAGCTCGTCACCAGCGGAGCCACCTTCGTCGCGCGCACCCACGCCTCCCAGGTCAACCACATGATCCAGATGATCGAGCGCGCCATGGACCACCAGGGCTTCAGCGTCATCGAGTGCTTATCGGAGTGTGTCGAATTTTACCCCGGCGCCTTCGATCCGGCTAATCCGCGGAAAGGCGGCAGCTTCGAAGTCATCCAGGAAAAGAAATGGGATAACACCCCCGAGGACGAGCTCCGCCACGACGTGACGGATGAACTCGCCGCCTACAAGCTCGCTCAGCTACCCTTCCCCGGCGTCTTCGGTGTCTTTTACCAGAACGACCGACCAACAAAGAACGCGCTCGAAAAGAAGTGGGTCGACTCGACTCGCGAGAAGCTTGGCAATCCGAGCGACCTCGCACTTCTCCAAAAGACGTTCGACAGGATGAAATGACAACGCGCTACGCGTTGTGATCCCGTCCGGGTAGCGCATGCCTCTGGCGTGCTGGTTTTCGCATCCTGCGGAAATGAACTTTGCAAGATATTCCCGCCTAACCGTCGTCTCATCCACGCTGCCACACAATGGCGTCGCGTGACCAGAACGAGCGGAAGTTTGGCGCGTGGGAAGAATTGCCGAAGGGCGGCCGACGCTACACTCGCGACTACGCCGGTCGCGCGGGAGGCCGCGCCCGCTACATCAAGGAAGTCGATGCGACTGAAACGACGACTCGCTTCGCGCAGGAGATCTACGACCGCGAAGGTCGGCTGATGCCGTCCACGAGAAGTTTCCCGTCGATTCAGGCCACCGGGATGTATAAGGTTGCTGCAACCTCGCATGAAGATCACCCGCCAGGCGACCGCCGATAGCTTAGCGACTACCTCCGCGGGAAGGTGAGCCAGTCGGAGCTCGTCGATTGGGCCGAACGCGCCATGATGGACGCAGATTTTGACGAAACCGACGCTGACCTGCTTTCCGACATCGTCGCGCGACTGGGTCTCGCCGATGTCGCGGAGTTCGGCCTGCGCTGGCAGGATTGCGAAGAGTTCCTGCGGAGGCTCGGCTATCGCGCGACGGTCAGCGTTTCCACTGCATGATTACCAAACGCGCGAATGGAGCCGGCGGGAAGCAGTGCGACATGGACAAGCGAAGCACGGCTGAAAGCCGAGACGTGGGAACGTCGAGTCAAAAGCTCGGCCAGCCGAGTGATTTGCAGCTCCTCCAGAAAATGTTCGACCGGATGAAATGACAACGCCCCGCGCGTGTGATCCCGCCCGGGTAGCGCATGCGTCCACGCGTGTAATGCCAGTCCGGCTCCGACTGCCGGCGTCCCGCAGACACGAACTTTCGAGATCGTCTGCTCACGCGGATTCCGACAAGCTTCGCGCCTGATGCCGGAAGTCCTGCGCATACATGGCTACCGCTTTTTCTTCTTTAGCCGCGAAGGCAACGAACCGCGTCACATCCACGTAGAACAAGCAGAACGATACGCGAAGTTCTGGCTCGAACCCATCGAGCTCGCAGAATCACGCGGCTTCCGCAGCGCCGAGCTGCGCGAACTCCAGTCCATTATTGCCGAGCACCGCGACAAGTTTATGATTGCGTGGCATGAGCACTTTAGCCAGTAAGCCGGTCGCCGACGCTACCGACGTCACCTGCACAGACGACGAACTGATCGTCACGCTCGTCGATGGTCGCCGTGTCTCTGCGCCGCTGGCGTGGTTTCCGCGGCTCCTGCGCGCAACGCCCGCCCAACGAACGAACTGGCGCCTCATCGGCCGCGGCGTGGGAATTCACTGGCCCGATGTCGACGAAGACATCTCCGTCCGCAGTCTGCTCGCGTCCTGATCCGCACATGAAGACCAGCTATGACGCTGAAGTCGACGCGTTGAATGGAGCCGTTGGGAAACGAGCGACATGGATGGGAAGACCCGAGAGGGTGAGTGTTCGGGGACGAATGCGAATCAAGCGGTGCAAGATGGACGTAGCGGCGCAAGCCGGGTGCGAGCGGGCGTGAGCACATCAGCATCACGTTCCGTGAGACTACCGTCACGACAAAGCACCTCGCGGAAGGAATCGCAGCCGATTACGACAGCGAAGGCCGCCTCGCCGGTCTCGAAATCCTCGACGCTCACAAGCGCTTCGGCGGCGCCGATACAACGGAGCCGGGGGGACGCGAGTGACGTGGATGGGCAGACCCCGCGAGGGCGAGTTGTTCGGGAGAACAGCGAGTCAATGCGCCGCGTCGAAGTCGAAGGCGTCGGCAGCTGAGCGCGATGAAGATCACCCGCCAGGCGACCGCTGATAAGCTTAGCGACTACCTTCGGGGGAACATCATGCTGCTAAACCTCGCCCTGCGCGACGTCGAACGGGTCGTCTATCGTGATCAGCGCGCGAGCAACTTGAGTCGGCCGCCCGCGGCTGATACGCTCAACTCGTGAGCGATCCCGTTAAATACCTCACCGACGAGCGCGGTGAACGGACCGCAGTCGTGCTTGCTCTCGCCGACTACGAGAAATTGCTCGAAGATCTCGAGGACCTCGCAGCCGTCGCTGAGCGCAGAGAAGAACCCGCGATTCCGCACGACCAGTTCATCGCCGAGCTGAAGCGCGATGGCGTCCTTTGAGCTTCGTTGGCGTGCGTCCACGAAGAAAGACCTGCGTCGCATCCGTCGAGAAGACATCGCACAGCTGCTGAGCGCCGCAGCGAAGCTCGCCGGCGACCCGCTGCCGCACGGCTCAGAAAAGCTGACCGGCGGCGAGCGCACGTATAGAATCCGCGTCGGCGACTATCGAATCGTTTATGAATTCGTGCGCGATGCGAAGCTCGTTGAGATCCAACGGGTGCGGCACCGCAGAGACGTTTACCGCAGATGAAGATCACCCGTCAGGCGACCGCTGATAAGCTTAGCGACTACCTGCACGCCGCGCCATCTCCCTGCAAATGACGAACTCACCTCTGAGGAGAACGCCATCCTGGACCAGCGGCTCGAAGACTTTCAGCGCGATCCGACTTCCGGCGTTGCGGCGTACGAGCTGAAAGTTCAGTCCTAAAGAGAATCAGAATCAATGATTCAGCGGATCATCGTCCGCCCATCGGCGGTCGAGGATCTCGTGGAAGCCGCCACGTGGTATGAAAGGCAAGCTGAGGGCCTCGGTGAGCAATTGATCGACGGCACATTGGGCGCGGCGGGGAGAATACGACGCTTGACATACTTTGTTGGAAAGTAAGACTAAATTCGTGAGTAGGAAATCACAGTCTGCTTCCATCTGGTTCACGTCGAAGGGGCAAGTGGTTATCCCGGCGTGGCTGCGGCGCGAGTTCCACATCGAAAGCGGCACGCGCGCCGTTGTCCAGTCGACGCCGGAGGGCATACTGCTGAAACCGGTGACGAAACATGCGATTACACGCTTGCGCGGGATCCTGAAGCGTAAGCCGGCCGGCAAACCCTTTGCCGAGGAGCGAGCCGAACACAAAGCGGAAGAGAAAGCGCTCGAGGAAGCGAAGGGTGAGCGCAGCTCGAGCGGTCCTCGATAGCTTCGCACTGCTCGCCTTCCTGCGAGGCGAACCCGGCGAGGAAACAATCGCGTCGCTGCTGGAACGCGCCGGCGTGCGCGATGAGCCGGTCCACATGAGCGAGGTGAACTATGCCGAGGTGAAATACATCACCATCCGGGAAGACGGGAAAGAGCGATGGGATGAAATCGCCGGAGAACTTCCCGCACTTCCAATCGAGTTTCATCCTGCTACACGCGCGCTCTCCGATATCGCCGCTGAATTCAAAGCGCGTTACAGCATCAGCCTGGCCGATGCCTTCGCCGCTGCGCTCGCAAAGGAGCGGAAAGCCCAACTCATCACCGGCGATCCCGAGTTCAAGGCGCTCGAGAAGGAGATCAAAATCGGCTGGCTGGAGTAAGCTCCATAAAATATGCATGGACGACCAGGGCTTCAGCGTGATCGAGTGCTGGAGTGAATCGAGCCCGCGGGAAGCGGTGCGAGATGGACGAAGGCCCAGCAGGGGTGAGCGCCGGGCGGCCGCGAATCAACGGAGACGCGGGAAGCGGTGCGACGTAGACGTAGCCCCAAAAGGGGTGAGCGGCCGGGCGGCAGCGAATCAATGAGCGGGCTGCGAGTGAATCAATCAAGCAGTGCGACATGGACAAGCGAAGCGCGGCTGAAAGCCGAAAGGTGGGAACGCCGAGTCAAAAGCTCGGTCATCCGGGCGACCTCGCATTGCTGCAAAAGACATTCGATCGGATGAAGTAGCGCGCTCGTCGCGTTGATGCTGGGGAGCGCAGGCTGCGCCTCTGGTTCGGCTCTCTGTCGTTGTGATCTACGTAGACCGGCTGTTCACACCCAGCTAAGTTCGCCGCGATGTCGGACATACCTCTGAAGGCGTACGGAATCCTGCAGAAGAGCTTCTGGGCTGATATCCCCGGCGACGAAAACCGCAGAAATATCGCCGAGGTTTACCGCGGCTCGCTGGAGTTTTTGTCGAAGTGCGGTCGCGAAGCACTGCGATCACTCATTCCCGGGAAGGAATACTTCGCCTTTAGGGCGGGTAGCAAACTGTCGCGCGCCGTCAACGCGCGCCAATTTGGAAGCACTCTACGTCAGTGGCAGGCGTTCGATGCTGCACTGACGAAGCGGGAGCTTGATCGGTTCACGCCAGATCAGCTCACGCAGATCATCTATACGCTCGCGATGAGCTTCTGCTGTTATGTCGACCTCACGAAAGAACGCGATCAAAAGACACCCGGCACGTTCCTCGAATACCTCGTCAGCCATTTATTCGCTCGGCGGCTCGGAGTCGTGCCGACCACCCGAATCCAAGTCCTCAACCTCGACATGGACACGACACTCCCCACCGACTTCATCTTCAATCTCGGCAAAGACCGGCCGAAGTTTCACCTTCCGATCAAGGCTTCAACGCGGGAGCGCGTAATCCAAGTATGGGCGCACCAGCGCGTCCTCGACGGCGTATTCGGAACCGGTCGGTTTCTTGGCACGCCAGTGATTTTGGCCGAAACGAAAACCGATACTGCAAAACGCGAGGTGATCGAGATCTGCCTACCGGCGCAGTGGCGCATTTACCAGATGCACATCGCACAGCTGAAGCGCATCTATTACCTCGATGTCCCGGCTACTTACGAGAAGCTGAACGACGTCTTTCCTCCAATAGCCGTAAAGTCGTTTGGTCACTTCTTTTTCGAGGCCGATACATTGTCGGCATAGGCTTTCGGAAGACGAGGAAGTAGGAGTGGTTCTTGCGCGCGTGCACCTGCTTCAGCACGCGGCTAACGCCGGGCTTGTTTCGCCGTAACACGACGAACAGGTCTTCGACGATGAAGCCCATTGTGGTGAGTTCGTTGATGATTTCGACGTGGGTCAGGCGCTGCTTGTTCGCGCAGACCTCATCCTGGCATTTGACAATGAAGACGCCGCCGGGGCGGAGCACCCGATGCGCCTCTGCTGAGCCGCGGAAATACAGGTCGAGAACGGCTTCGTGATACTTCTTTTCCGGAGCGGACGTGCCGTTGTTGAAATAGTAGAGTTCAAAGTTTTGGTGGTTCTGGTGCGCCGTGCCGCCAGGCGTGTGCATATAGGGTGGGTCGAACACCACGCAGTCGTATGAAGCGGCTTCGTACGGCAGCTGTCGACAGTCGATCCCAAGTTTTATGTCGGATGGCCGAACGTGGTATGCGCCTTTCGGTACTTTCTTCCAAAAAACTCCCTGCCCGAACGTCACATCCGCGACGTGAGAGCCAGGCGGCACATAGAGGGCGAGGACGTGCGGGAAAATCTCGTCGTTCGTTCCGCGATATGCCGAGAAGATCAGC
>DATHXZ010000508.1:0-5091 GCA_035459405.1 Chthoniobacterales bacterium | reverse complement strand
TCTCACACGGGAGACCGAGCTCGTCGCTCAGCGTCTGGAGGATGGTCTCGGTTTTGGCGAGGCCGCCTGAGACGAAGATGCGGTGGATGCTCTCTTCGCGCTGGCCTTCAAAGAAGCCGATCGAGTTGCGAACTTCGGTCGCAAGCCGGGTCAGCGACGTGCGGCAGATTTCCGTCATTCCGCCGTCACCTTCTTCCATCATCAGCTTCGCGGCATTCGCGTCGAGTGCGCCGTCGGCGGTCAGCGCCTGGGTGAGCGACTTGCCGCCGTATTCAATGCTGCGGATTAGGACGAGCTCCTTTTTGCTGCCGATGAGGACCGTGCTTTGCAGGTGGCCCATGTCGAGCAAGAGGAAGGTGTCGTTTTCGAAGATCTGCGGGTAAGCAAGCTCGAAGGCGTTGAATGAGCAGACCGGCGCGAGCTGGAGGATGTCGGCTGAGAGGCGGGTCTTGCTCATCGCCTCGGAGATTTGCTTTACCTGCGGACGCAGCATGCCGCCGACGAGGTACTTCTTCTTGGGAACGTTGTAGCCGCCGTCGCCGTTGCTGCTGGCGTTCGTGTGGCCGTTGCTGCCGTTCGTTCCGTTCGCCGAGACGGCGGCGCAATCGAGCACGAAATCTTTGCATTCCTGGTTCAGGACCGCGAGGCCGTTCAGACGGAGCGCGTTGCGGAGCAGATCGACGGGCGTATCCGGCTGCTCGATGATGCGGAGGAGCGATGACGGATCCGAAACCGCGACCGCGCAGCCCTTCGCGCTACCGAGTTCCTTGAGCAGGGCCTTCAGCTCCTGCGCGAGATCGTCCGCGCTCTCGAGGTCTTCCGGCACTTCGCGCGAGGCATAGCTGGTGAGGACATAACGTGCGTCGCCTTTCCGGTGGAGCACGACGCCTTTGAAGACGTGCTTCCCGAGATCGAGGCCAATGACAGAGTTCCCGCGTTTCGCCATAGGTGGTGTCATTCCCTGTAGCGGGAACCGTGCCGACACCGATCTTTTCTCCGCGATTCCCGCCCGCCGGCAGTGGAAACGCCGTCAGCGGGACGTTAGGCTGCGGCCGTCGCCCGATACCCGAAGAAGCCGCGCGATCTGATGATCTTCGCCACCTCCGCGGGCACCATTGTCTCCCAAGTCGGATCGCCTGACTGAATCTTGATGAGCGCCTCGGGTGGATGGATTCGCAGGTACTCCGGGTTGTAGTGCGTGATCTCCTGGATGAACTCGTTATCGATCAGGTAGTGGAAGAGTGACTTGAGGTTTGGCGCGACCTCCAGGTTATGCGCGGTGACGAGCTTCCCGGTGCTCTCGTCGATCATGGGGTAGACGTAGAGCTTCAAGCCGCTTTTGAACATGCGCCCGAGCGCTTCCAGGATTCCGCCCTCCAAATTGAGGTAGTACTTCTCGTCGAAAATCTCCATCAACGTCGGCACACCCATGACCAGCCCGATCATGCGGTTCGTGTAGCGCGCGAGATAGGCGGCGAGGCGGTAGTATTCGCCGAATTTCGAGATCAACACCGTCCGCCCGAGCGCACCCAAAATGTCGACGCGGGCCAGGAAGTCCGCGTGATTCAGCTGCCCTTCCGAGAGCAGGTTTTCGAGCGTCATCTCCATCAGGACGACGAGATCCTTCTCGGTGTAGTTGCACTGCTCGAGGAACACCGGTCGTGCGCCATCCAGCATGTCGTTTGTTGCGTGGGTCACCGGACGGAAGCTGCCGCGCTCGACGAGGATCGCCTTTTTATAGAACACCTCGGCCGGCTGCACCGTCTCGCCATCGGCGGTGAACATGACCGCATTCGTCAGCCCCTGGCTGACGAGCTGCAGGCTCATCAACCGGTTGTCGATGCCCTTGTAAGACGGCCCGGAGAATTTGATCATGTCGACCTGGATGCGGTGATCCGCGAGATTCTCCTGCAGCGACGCGATCAGCTTCTCCGGCTGATGATAATAGAACGCGCCGTAGACCAGATTCACCCCGACGACGCCGAGCGCTTCCTGCTGCTCGACGTTCGTGTCGTCCAGCATGCGCACGTGAACGATGATCTGGCTCGGTTCGCTGCGCGTCTCGGTTTGAAAGCGAACCCCGAGCCAGCCATGCGACTCGTTGTGCTGCTTGAAACTGCGCGCCGCGACGGTGTCGGCGAAGACAAAGAACGTCCGCTCGCTCCCGAACTTGGCGTCCAAGCGCTCCACGAGCAGATCGAATTCATGATCGAGCATTTTCTGCAGCCGGGCCCGGCTCACGTATCGATCCGTCGGCCCGTAGATCGCGTCGCTGAACGTCATGTCGTAAGCCGACATCGTCTTCGCGATCGTGCCCGACGCGCCGCCGACGTGGAAGAAGCGGCGTGCCACCTCCTGCCCGGCGCCGATCTCAGCGAAGGTGCCGTACTTCTTCTGATCGAGGTTGATCTGGAACGCCTTCTTGTTGGTGCCGATGTCCATCTCCGCGTTCATAGCGCTTCAACATGTGGACAAATCGGGCCATCTCAACCCGCCGTTCCCGCCGCAGATTCGCCGCCCCGTTCATTGTAGGGCAAGCGCTGCGCTTGCCCACGTGCAGCTTCGATCGAATCCGTTCGCCACCGCGATCGTGGGCAGGCGAAGCGCCCGCCCTACCAGGATTCCTCGGCCTCGGCGATCTCGATCGTCTTCGGCTCCTCACCGGGATCAGCCACCGCGTCCAAGCCGAACCGCTCCGCCACGTCCGGCGCATAACGTTGCAGATCGCGCCGCAGCCGCATCAGCGCGAGATCCTTCGATTTGGCTTCGATCATCACATCGAATTCCAGCACGCGGAGCAGGCGCATCATTGAGATGAACTCGAACGGCTGGCAGAAATCCGCGTGCCCCGTCCAGATCGGCGGCTGCAGCACAATCTTCTTCTTACGGGTCTTCGGCACCTTGCGCTTCAGCTGCCGCAGCTCGGTCCGCGGCGACGAAAAGTGAATCTTTGGCCGCACGCCCTTTGGCCAGCTCGCGACGAACTCCTCGACCGTCTCCCGCAAGTCGAGCTGCTCCGGGTTGTGACACCAGAAGTGCTGGTGATCGAAGATTAGCGGGACGCCCGTCTTGCGATGAATCTTCAGCACGTCTGCGGCGCTGTAGCGAAGGTCGTCATTCTCGAGCACAAGGCGGCGCCGGATCGCGGGGGAGAGCAGTTTGTACGTCTCGACCCAGCGCGCGCATCCCGTGTCAGTGTCTCCGTAGGTTCCGCCCGCATGCACCACGACGACGGCCTCTGACCCAAGCTCCATCCGATCGAGCATCTCGGTCTGTGCGGCGAGATCAGCCACGCTCTTCTGCACGAGGACCGGGTCAGGGCTGTTGAGGACGATGAACTGCGACGGATGAAACGACAGCCGCACATCGAGGGCGCGCGCCCGCTTACCCATCGCCTTCAACTCATCCGCGCATTCCTCGATCATGCCGTGGAATTGCGGCATGTCCGGATGGGTAACGTAAGGCGCGAGATCCGACGACATCCGGTACATCCGGATGTCGTTGGCCTCGAGGTGATCGAGGATGTTATCCAGATAGCGCAACGACACGCGCAGATGCGGCTTCTGCTGCCAGCGCCGTGTGTCGTTGCTCTTCAGGCCGCCCGCCCCGAGCACCTTCACGGGGAACCCGAGCTTCAGTGGCCTTGCGCCGCTCTTGCGTTTAGCGGCTCCGCTTCTTGAGCGCGGCCGGTTTGTGCGCCGCGACGCCGCCGGATTTTTTGCTTTCGACAAGGTATTGCGGGTTCTCTTTCGACGCGGCGACCACGTGCGATTTGATCTTCGTCTTCGACGTCAGCTTCTTCTTAACCGTCCCGGATGTCTTCCCCTGCGAGGTCTGCCACTGGACCTCGTCACCGGCCTTCAGGGTCTTAGCCACGCTGGAGATTCGCTCGCCCGCGCTCAGCGGATGCAACGCTTACAACCGCACGCGCTCCGCTGCTTGCGCTGGAATCCAGCCGCGCAGTTCGTTCGGCAGCGCGGCATAGATCCAGTCGCCGCGCGTGCTCAGGACCTTGATCTCGCTACCGGCCGGAAGCGTTAGCACTGTGTTCGCATTGTCCGCCGTCGCGAGACGCGCATCGACCTTCTTGCCGACCACGATCGCCAGACTTCGCCCGCGAGTTCCGGTTTCGAGGACATAGGCGCATGTCACGCCAATTGCGCAGGTCAGGAACGCGAATACGCCGGCAGCGATCAAGCTTGCCGAGCGGCGGCGCCGCAGGAGCAACGTAGCGATACAGAAAGCCAGCGCCCAAAACCCGCTCGCCGCCGTCACGACGTAGTGCGTGGTGGTGGCCCGAGCCGTCAGGCGTTCCCACCAAGTCTCGCGCAGCTCGAGCGCACGCGCTTTGTCTCGCGCCAGCCGGAGATTGGCTGCCGCTTCCGGATTTCGCGGCTCCAGCGCCAGTGCACGCTGGTAGTTCAGAATCGCGCGACCGAAATCGCCGGTGCGATACCAGGCGTTTCCAAGATTGTAGAAAACGCTCGCGCTCGTTTCGCCCGAAGCCACGACCTGCTCGTAGAGGTCGGCAGCTTCTCTGAATCGGCCGCCAGCATACTGCGCGTTACCGCTCGCAAACGCATCAGCGTCTGCCGCGGTCGCCGTGATGGCGGACAGGCAAACAACTGCCAGCAGCGCTCCGGCTACTCGCCTCATCTGCGCAGGTTTTCCACCAACTCCAGGATCTCGCGCCGGCTTTCGGGCGAGATCGCGTGCCCGCCGTTGCGCCTGCCGCTGTAGCGCAGCTCGTCGGTCTGTTCGAAGAGCTGACGGAGCCGCGCGCTTTGCTGTTCATCCAGCCGGAACGCAGAGGCTGCGGCTTCCGCATCAACCAAATTTGGATCGACGTTCTTCGCCAAAGCCGTCTTCAACTGCACGGTGCGCGATGCATCGGCGAGGTATTCCTGCGGAGGTGCGGCATTGGCTCGGAGGCGGCGTTCCAACTCAGCTGCCTGATGTTGCAGCTCCGCGATGCGCTGCGCATCGCGATCGGCGAATCGACGTTGTCGGAGTTTCCAAGCGACGAATCCCGAGATGCCGAGCAGCGGCAAGAATTGCGCGATCCAGAATGCCGGGCGCGCGTAGAGCGGT
>DATHXZ010000507.1:0-6748 GCA_035459405.1 Chthoniobacterales bacterium | reverse complement strand
CTTCCGCGGCGGGTCAGCCGTCGAGCGTCTCGCGGAGCTGCGCGTGGCAGCCCTCGACAAAACGGGCACGCTCACCTCCGGTGAACCAGCATACACGTCGGCCGATGTTTATGCGGGCGACGAGCGGAGGATGCTCGATGTCGCCTACAATCTTGCGCGCCTCTCGAACCACCCGCTCTCGCGCGCGGTGCAAAAGCTCGGTATCCAGCGCGGAATTGCGCCGGTCGAGTTCACAAATGTGAAAGCTGCGACCGGCAGCGGATTGCAGGCCGAACGGGACGGCGATGTCTATCTGCTCGGCAGCAAGCGCTACGTGCACGGCGATGGCAGTGAAGACGTCTGCGCGCACGCGAGGGCGACCGCGAACGACATTGCCGAAGTCTGGGTCGCCGGCCCGGAGCTATGCGGTCGCTTGTTGTTTCGCGACCAAGTCCGTTCCAGCGCGCGCGATCTGCTCGCGCAATTGCACCGCGATGGCGTCAGGACCGTGATGCTAACCGGCGATCGCGCCGAAGCTGCAAAGGCGATCGCCGAAGAAGTAGCAGTGGATGAAGTGCGAGCCGAATTGTCGCCCGACGCGAAGGTCGATGCCGTGCAGTCGCTAAAACACCGAGGTGCAGTGGCGATGATCGGCGATGGCGTGAACGACGCGCCGTCGCTCGCCGCAGCCGATGTCGGCGTCGCGATGGGCGCGCGCGGTTCGGATGCCGCACTCGAGCAAGCCGACGTCGTGCTGATGAACGACCGGCTGGAAAGCTTCGTCACCGCGTACGAGATCAGCCGGTCGGCGCGGCGCATCATTCGCGAGAACATCGCCATCTCGCTCGGCACCGTGATCCTGATGGCTGCGCTGGCGGTAACACGGGGTATTCCCCTCGCCCTCGGCGTCTTCGCGCACGAGGGCAGCACCATCCTTGTCGTTCTCAATAGCTTGCGGCTCCTGTTTCTCCGCACACCGAAGCTGGGCGCGTAGATTGCGGCACAGCTGCTTCGGCGTTAACGTCCGCGCCTTATGCTGAGCGCTGGGATCGTAGGACTGCCGAACGTCGGAAAATCGACGCTGTTCAACGCCGTCACCCGCACGCGCAAAGCCCAGGCGGCGAACTATCCGTTCTGCACGATCGACCCAAACGTGGGAGTCGTCACGGTGCCGGACCCGCGGCTCGACACGCTCGCGAAGCTCTCGAGCTCGCAAAAAATCATCCCCGCCGCGATCGAGTTCGTCGACATCGCCGGCCTCGTGAAAGGCGCGAGTGCGGGCGAAGGACTCGGCAACCAGTTCCTCAGCCACATTCGCGAGGTCAACGCCATCGTGCAGGTCGTCCGCTGCTTCGAGAGCGGCGATATCCACCACGTCAGCGGCAGTATTGATCCGGTGCGGGACATCGAGGTGATCAACACGGAGCTGGTTCTTGCTGATTACGCTTCACTCGAAAAGCGCCGCGACCGGTTACAGAAAGAAGTGCGCGCCGGATCGAAGACCGCGAAAGCCGAGAGCGCGATCATCGAGAAGCTGTTGCCGCATCTGGACGCGGGAAAACCGGCGATCACGGCTGAGCTGAGCGACGACGAGAAGGTGATCGCGCGCGATTTCTTCCTGCTGACCTCAAAGCCGACGCTGTTCGCATGCAACGTCGCGGAGTCCGATCTGGCGCCGATCGGTGCCGGCAGCGAATCACATCCTGCGGTTCAGCACGTCCGCGCGGTGGAAGAATATGCGCGCACTCACTTCGGGAGCGAAGCTGTTGTCATCAGCGCGGAGATCGAGAGCGAACTCGTGGACCTCAGCGAAGCCGAAGCGAGCGAGTATCTGCGCGATCTCGGCGTCTCCGGCAGCGGCGTTAGTGCGTTAATCCGCGCAGTCTACCACTTGCTGGGGCTGCGGACGTATCTCACGACGGGCGAAAAGGAGACGCGCGCCTGGACCATTCGCGAAGGCGACAAAGCCCCCGCCGCGGCGGGCATGATCCACACCGACTTTGAGCGCGGCTTTATCGCCGCCGAAACGGTTCACTTCGACGATCTCGTTTCGCTCGGCTCTTTCGCCAAGGCTCGCGAAGCCGGCAAGCTCCGGATCGAAGGCAAAGAATACGTCGTCAAGGATGGCGACGTGGTCGAGTTCCGCTTCAACGTGTAGTGCTCTAGCCGTCCGGTGGACGACTGCTTGACGCGCCTCGCGCAGCGAAGCGGCTACAGGACTAATCCTCCCAGTAGAGGATCCGGCCGCACTGCTCGCAGCTGACGAGCTCGCGCTCTGCCTTGACGCGATGCACCGTCTGCGGGGTCAACTTCATATGGCACCCGGTGCAGACTTCGTGTCTCAGTCCGACGACCGCAGCATCACCCTTGCTCACGAACAATCTCTGAAATCGATCTAGAACATCTTCGTCCACGCGGGATGCGATCTGCGCGCGTTCGTCCTTCAGCGCGCGCAACCGATCGTCGAGCGCCTTCGCTTTCGATTCGAGGTCGGCCATCTGGCGCGCCACTGAGTCGCGCGCGGCGGCTGCCTGCTTTTCCGCCTCTGAGACTTCGACCTTCAACTTGTCGGCCTGCTCCATCAGCTCGAGCTCCTGATCCTCGATGGCTTGGATCTCCTTCTGATAGCGCTCGATTTCGTTCCCGATCGCGCGAAACTCGTCGTTCTTGCGCGTCTCGTATTGCTGGGTGCGCAGCCGCGCGATGCTCGTCTCGCGCGTGCCGACATCCAGCTCGAGCCGCTTCTTCTCGACTTCGACCTGCTGCGCCTTGTGCTTCGCACCGTCGAGCGCAGCAGCGCTCGCCTTCAGCTGGCTGTCGAGGTGCGCGCGTTGCTGCGGAAGCGTCCGCACTTCCGATTGGATCTGCTTAATCTTCTGGTCGCGGTCCTGAAGGATGAGCAGCTGCTCCAATTCGGGTTGCACGCGCGCAGGTTATGGGTTGCGCAAAGCGCCGTCAATCGCCGCTCAGCCGCGCCGCTAGTATGTCTCGACCGGCGAGCGCTTGCCGTCTTCCGGACTCCGCTCGGCTGCGCGTTTTTCACCGAGAACAGCGACCCGGAGCCGCCAGACCTCGTCGTCCAAGGCGCGAAATGCGTCCTCGGAAAAATCGTGCGGCGGCGACATCGCTGCCTTGAAGCGTGTTACACTTTCGAGCGCGCGGTCGAGCTCATCGTGTGGCAGTTGCGCTAATGTTTCCCGCGCGGTGCCGATCGCATCGATGCGGTGGCAGATCATGGCGAGATCATTGCCGGCAGTGATCGCGAGCCGGATCGTCTCTTCGAGGCCGTATTCATTGTAGATCGCGCCCATGTCGAGGTCGTCGGTCATCACCAGCCCTTCGAAGCCGAGGTCGCCGCGCAGGAGTTCCTTGATCACGACAGGCGAGAGCGACGCCGGAAGGGTATCTGCGTCGAACGCTGGATACCATCCGTGGCACATCATCATGCTCTCGACGCGTTCCGAGAAGCGGCGAAACACCGCCAGCTCTTCGCGCTCGAGCTCATCGCGCGAGCGATCGATACGCGGCAAATCGTGATGCGCGTCGACACTGGCGGCCGAATATCCAGGGAAATGCTTCCCGCAGCTGAGAACGCCTTCGTCGTGCAACGCATCGTTGAACGCACTGGCGAGATGGACTACCTGCTCGACATCGGTGCCGTAGCAGCGGCCGCGAAGTGAGTTGTCGGCTTCGTCATCGAAGGAGATATCGAGCACCGGACAAAGGTCGAGATTGAAGCCGAAGAGCCGCAGCAGACGGCCCGTTAGCCGGCCATGTTCGCGCACCAGGGCAACGTCGTTCTTCTCGCGCAATTGCTGCGCGTTAGGCGGCTCGTTCCCGATCAAGCGGAGCCGGGAGACGCGCCCGCCTTCCTGATCGATCGTGATGATCGGCTCGACTTCACTCAGGTCGCGCAGATCATCAATCAACTTCCGCAGCTGCGTCGCGCCCGTGATGTTGCGCCCAAAAAGGATGAAGCCGCCCGGCTGCACGCGGCGGAAGAGCGCAGCGCTCTCCGCGTCGAGTTCAGTTCCCGGAACGCCGGTGAGGAGGAGCTGGCCGAGCGATTCGCGCATCGTAGCGCAACCTTCTAGGTTGCTTCCTCGCTCGTGCAAGCTGGAAGCTTGCGCTACCGTCGCGCGCGGTGAGGAAGATCGGCATCTACGGCGGCACCTTCGATCCGGTTCACAACGCGCATTTGATCCTTGCTCGCGAAGCCTTTGAGCGTTTGCAGCTCGAACGGGTCGTGTTCGTGCCGGCAGCCGTTTCACCACACAAGCTCGAGCGCGCCGCCGCGCCGGCTCCGCTCCGGCTCGAGATGCTCCGCGCCGCGATCGAGGAGGAGCCGGGCTTCAGCCTCGACGATATCGAGCTTTGCCGCCTCCCGCCCTCATTTACCATCGATACGGTCGAGGAACTTGGCCGGCGTGAGCCTGAGGCGACGATGCTATACCTCGTCGGATCTGATAACCTCCCACGCCTCCACATGTGGCACCGCTTCGATGAGCTCGAGAAGCTCGTCCAATTCGTGATCCTCGCGCGCGACGCAAAGCCGATCGATGAGCGCTACACGACCATCCGCCGCCTGATCGACGTTTCCGCGACGGACATCAGAAACAGGGTTGCCACTGGGCGGTCGATTCGGTATCTCGTACCCACGTCGGTCGAGGAGATCATCCACCGGCACCAGCTTTACAAGGAACCGACAAGATCACTTCCGAAGAACTAGCGAAAACCTGCGCCGAGCTCGCCTCGAACAAGAAGGCCGAGGACATCGTCGTGATGGATTTGCGGGAGATCTCCACCTTTACCGAGTTCTTCGTCATCTGCTCGGCCGGTTCCGAGCCGCAGCTAAAGGCGATTGCGGGCGAGATCGAGGTGCGGCTAAAGCAGGATCACGGCGTTCGCGCCGCCGCAGTCGATGGATTTCCCGCGAGCCAGTGGATCGTGCTCGATTTCATGCAGGTGATCGTGCACATCTTCCACGCTGAAAAGCGCGACTTCTACGCGCTCGAAGATCTCTGGGGCGACGCGCCCCGGCTGGACTGGCAGACCGCGGCGCAATTGTAGGCCAAGCGCTCCGCTTGCCGTTGCGCCCGCTACTTCTTCGCTGCCGGGCTCGGTGACGCAGCTGCTTTTGCAGCCGGCGATGCCCCCGCGGGCGCAGCACCCTGATCCGCGCCTGGCTTGATTCCGAGCAGCTCGACATCGAACACGAGCGTCGAGTTCGGCCCGATCTCCTGCCCCGCGCCGCGCTCGCCGTAGGCGAGATTCGCCGGGATGAAGAGCTGATACTTCGACCCGACCTTCATCATCTGCAGCGCTTCCGTCCACCCCTTGATCACGCGATTGACCGGAAACGTCGCGGGCTCATTGCGCGCATACGAGCTGTCGAACTCGGTGCCGTCGAGCAAGGTGCCGCGATAGTGCGTCTCGACCGTGTCGGCCTCCTTCGGCGTGGGGCCGTTGCCTTCTTTTACGACCTTGTATTGCAGTCCGCTGGCCGTCGTCTTTACGCCTTCCTTGCCTTTGTTTTCGGCCAGAAACTTCTCGCCCGCGGCCGCGTTTTTCGCGCCGGCTTCCTTCGCGATTGCAGACTGTTTTTCCATCATCGTCTTGGAATATGCGGTCATTGTGGCCTTCATCTCTTCGTCGGTCATCTGCGGCTTCGCGCCGCTAACGGCATCCTTCATGCCGGACATCAGCGCGTCCGCGTTGATATCCATGTTTTGTTTCTTGAAGGTGGTTCCAATATCGAGGCCGATGCTGTAACTAACCTTGTCGCGGTCGTCCTTCAGTTGCGCTTTGTCTTGCGAAAACGCGGTCGATACGACGAACAGTGAGGCGATGACGATGACGGATGGTTTCATGAGAAGAATGAAGACGAAAGCAGCGCCGATATTGACCGGGAGCGCGGCGGAAATGAGCACGCTAGAGGGGAACTGCCTCGCGTCAAGGCACCGGGGGCGGGCGTTTGGGCACGCGGTGTTGCTCGGGGTCGTTGCGTTTTTTGCGACCCTGGCGGCAGCCGCACCGATCAATCTTTCGCCTGCCGAATCGATGCGGATCGGCCGGAAGATCTGGCAAAACGAATGTGGCGGCACGGTGTCCGGGCTGACGTCCTGGAACACCGGCGAGAACTTCGCCTCCCTCGGCATCGGTCACTTCATCTGGTATCCGAAAGGCGTCCTCGGGCCGTTTGACGAGAGCTTTCCTGAGCTCGCCAGCTTTGCAGCGAGTCGCAACGCCGAGCTGCCGGAGGTGGTGCGCGCAAACCGGAACAGCGGTTGCCCATGGAGCTCACGCGCTGAGTTTCTCGCCGCGGCTGATTCTGCTGAGATGAAGCAGCTGCGTCAATTCCTCGCGGACACCGTCGCGATCCAGGCTGAGTTCCTAGTCTTGCGCCTGCAGAAAGCGCTGCCGAAGATGCTGGCTGAAGCGCCCGCTGCGGATCGCGCGAACATCGAGCGTCAGTTCGATCGCACGGCCAGCACACCACAGGGCTGCTATGCCCTGGTCGACTACGTGAATTTCAAGGGGGAAGGCGTGCTCGAGACGGAGCGGTATAACGGTCAGGGCTGGGGATTGTTGCAGGTTTTGCAAGGAATGTCGGGCAGTGAGCGCGGCGCCTCTGCAGCCCGCGAATTCGGCACCTCGGCAGCCAAAGTTCTTAGCCAGCGGGTGGAAAATTCGCCGTCCGAGCGAAAGGAATCCCAGTGGCTTGCAGGTTGGCTCAAACGCGTTAAAACCTACGCGCAAGGTTGAATAA
>DATHXZ010000506.1:0-2329 GCA_035459405.1 Chthoniobacterales bacterium | reverse complement strand
CTGATTCAGCGGGTTGCTGACCGTGCCGGTGTTATTCGTGCCGGTAAAAACGAGGTCGGTTGTAGTGGAGCTCACCGGCGCGCCGCCTGACCAGTTGCCGCTGACACTAAAGGAGAGGCTGTTGCCGTTGTCGGTCCACGTGTGCGTTGCTGCCGGCGCGCTCGCGGCGAGAGCAAGGAGGAGCGCGCTGGCGAAGAAGTTCTTCGCCAGCCTCGCGCAGCCAGTTTCAGATGGCACACGGGGTGGCATAGGGGGGTGCCCTCCGTATAGCGGCTTGCATGCCAGCACCTACGGATTCCACTTATGGCTCTGCAGATTAGTACGGAGGAGCGCGGCTGACAGACGCGGAAAAGAGCACCGGGGCCCGGCAGGCGGCGGCCAGTCGACCGTCGCAACTCGCCGCGCGGTGCCGCGAAATTGTGAGTTATGGCGATTTCTGCGTTCCTCGTTCGGCGATGTGCCGATTGCAGCCGCTGCGGCCAACAGAACGAGGTTTACGAAGGTTGCTTGACGGCAGTTCAGCGCAATCGACTGCGCACACTTACCTTAGTACGGGTGGCTTAGCACCACCCGACGGATCTGCACCCGCTCACGGCGGCCCTGCAGGAGCGCCTGCAAGTTTTGCCAGTAGACGAACAGCGCGACCTTGATCATGTTTTCAGCAATAGCAGGCCCCGTACCATCCAGCGATACGCAAGCGACAAGGCGTCACCGCTGAGCGAACGGTGCACATCGAGCCGTCCGGTTACACGTTTCGGCCAGCCGGGTCCATTCGCCGTTGCTCAGAACAGACCTGCCGCTACAGTGCCGGCCTATGCCGTACAAAGACATCACCCCGCCGGCCGGCGACAAGATTTCGATCTCGGAAGGTAAGCTGACTGTGCCGGATCGGCCGGTGATTCCCTTCATCCGTGGCGACGGCACGGGGCGCGACATCTGGGCGGCGAGCGAGCGGGTGCTCGATGCGGCGGTCGAGAAGGCGTACGGCGGGCAAAAGAAGATCGCCTGGTTCGAGGTCTTCGCAGGTCAGGCGGCGAAGGATAAGTTCGACAACTGGCTGCCGGACGACACGGTCGATGCGTTCCGGGAGTATCTCGTCGGTATCAAGGGCCCGCTGACCACGCAGGTGGGCGGTGGCATCCGCTCGCTCAACGTGGCGCTGCGGCAAATGCTCGACCTGTTCGTCTGCCTGCGGCCGGTGCAGTACTTCGAGGGCGTCCCCTCACCCGTTAAGCACCCTGAGAAGGTGAACATCGTGATCTTCCGCGAGAACACGGAAGACATCTATGCGGGCATCGATTACGCGGCCGGCAGCGAAGAAGCGGGCAAGATCCTGGCGTTTTTCGAGAAGGAATTCCCGAAGGCGTTCGAGAAGATCCGCTTCGGCACGAAGGACAAGGCGGCGGAGTTCTGGAAACAGGTCGGCGCGCCCGAATCGAATGATGTGATGGTGGGGCTCGGCCTGAAGCCGGTCAGCCGCTCCGGCAGCGTGCGCCTGATCCACAGCGCGATCGCCTATGCGATCAAGAACCAGCGCAAGAGCGTCACGCTGGTGCACAAGGGGAACATCATGAAGTTCACCGAAGGCGCCTTCCGCGATTGGGGATACGAGATCGCCAAGAGCTACTTTGGCGCGGAGGAGATCGATGGCGGGCCCTGGTGCCAGATCCCGATGGGCAAACCAGGCGCCGGCATCATCATCAAGGACGCGATTGCTGACATCACCCTGCAGCAGGTGCTCACGCGTCCGGAAGACTTCGACGTTATCGCGACGTTGAACCTGAATGGCGATTACCTGAGCGACGCGCTGGCGGCGCAGGTGGGCGGCATCGGGATCGCGCCGGGTGGTAACATTAACTACATCACCGGTCACGCCGTTTTCGAAGCGACACACGGCACCGCGCCGAAATACGCCGACAAAGACATGGTCAATCCAGGCTCGGTCGTGCTCTCCGGCGAAATGATGTTCCGCTACATGGGCTGGACTGAAGCAGCGGACCTCATCGTCAAAGGATTGAACGGCGCGATCGCCAGCAAGCGCGTGACGTATGACTTCGCGCGGTTGATGGACAACGCCACGAAGATCAAGTGCTCGGAGTTCGGACAGAACATCATCGACCACATGTAGTTGAGGGACGGCGCTGGCCCGTTCTTAAATTAGACCACTCGCCGTGGTGCTCCGACCAGGCACCTAGCGCAACCATCCGGTCACCCGCTCGTCCGCCGGTACAATCGACACCTAGCGGGACTGTTGCGCGTATCGAGGATTGGCGGTAACGCAGGCGACGTGCATGAACTCCGGTCATAACCCGTCGAGCGGAGGGACGCG
>DATHXZ010000505.1:0-4406 GCA_035459405.1 Chthoniobacterales bacterium | reverse complement strand
CGACGTGCCGGTTTATCGCGGGGCCGACGCGGCCGTCGCGCAGCTTCAGCGTGCTGTCGAAGGTGCCGGGTTCGGCGCCCAAATCGTGGCCATCCTCGGAGCGTTGTGCGCGGGCCTGTGGGCGACAAATGGCTGGTGGCTCGGCCACCGCCATGAGTCAGCTGCCGCGGGAGAAAAGGCCGGGAGCTGACGCGACGTGCTGCTCTGCGTCAACCCGCTGCTTCCTGGTCGCGCAGCTTGATCAGCACCCCGCAGAGCGCATCAATTGCGTCCTGCGCGTCGGGTCCGTAGGCCTCCAGCGTTGCCGTCGCGCCGCATTCAAACTGCCCACGCAGGATATCCATCAGGCTCGTCGCCGAGAAGCGCTCGCCGTTGCGCGTGATGGTGATCTCCGAGCGGAAACTGTTCGCTTTACGCACAAACTCCGCGGCCGGACGTGCGTGAAACCCGTGTTTGTTTGAGATCGTGATCTCGCGCGTAACCCGGACGGGCTCGCGCTTCTGCCGCCACAACATCATTCGTCGGTGCTGCTCGAGGAAAACGGCACAGCGCGATAGCGGTTGAAGTTCTTCATGCAAACAATCGGCGGCGCCGAGCTGAGCGCACGGCCAAACGCATTCATCCTACGCAGTCAAGTCAGCCTCGCAACGACGGTCGGCTCTACAATTTCCTCGTCGCCTGCCGGCTTTGCTGCATGCTCCGAGTAGCACTCGCGCGGCCTGCGAATCTCCCCATGACGCTCCCGATCGCCTTCGTTCTCGCGCTGCTCGTCATCGCAATCGCGCTCTTCGCCACGGAGCGCATCTCGGTCGACATCATCACGTTCATTCTGCTAATTGCGCTCGTGATCGCCGGCGTGCTCACGCCGCAGGAAGCGTTCGCCGGGTTCAGCAACGACATCATCATCATCCTGGGCGCGATTTTTGTGATCAGCGGCGCGCTACAGGAGACCGGAGTGCTCGACTTGTTAGGCGCGCGTATCCTGAAGCTCGCCGGCACAAGCCCGAATCGCCTGCTGCTGCTGCTGACCTCGAGCACGGCCGGCGTCTCCGCTTTCATGAACAACACCACCGTCACGGCGATGTTTCTCCCGCCGACAATCGGTGTCGCGCGGCGCGCGCAGCTCAGCCCGTCGCAGTTGCTCATGCCGCTGGCGTTTGCGTCGATCCTCGGCGGCACCTGCACGCTGATCGGCACTTCCACGAATGTCGCGGTAAGCGGCTATATCAAGAAAGCGGGCATGCCGGAGCTCGGCATGTTCGAGATCACTCCGCTCGGGCTGATCATCGTCGCGGTTGGCATTGCATACCTGATGCTCGTGGGGCGGCATCTCCTCCCGCAGCACAGACAGGCGAGCCTGACGGCGAACTACTCGATGCGCGAATACGTCAGCGAAATCATCGTGCTGCCGAACTCGCCGTTGATTGGGCAGGACAGCTACGACTCGGATCTCAACGTGCTCGAGTTCCAAATCCTGAAGATCATCCGGGAGGCGACGGAATTGGTGCCGGCCCGCGACGTCCGGCTCGCCGAGGGCGACACGCTGCTCGTTGAGGGCAAGGCCGAGACGTTGATGAAGGTGAAGAAGATCGAAGGCATCGAGATCAAGCCGGAGTTCGCGCTGGGCGATCTCGACCTCCAGACCGCCCGGATGCGCATCGCCGAAGTCCTGCTCACGCCGCAGAGCGAATTGCACGGTCGCACACTCAAGGAACTGAATTTTCGACGCGACTACGGCCTGACGGTTCTTGCGATCTACCGGCATGGACAATCGCTGCGGGAGCAGGTGAGCGATACGGTTCTCCGCGTGGGCGACCTCCTTTTGGTCCAAGGCGAGGACGCTCGCATCGAAGCCTTACGCTCCGAACCGGGTCTCTCATTACTTGGCGAAGTGAGGGAGCCGCTATATCACCCGCGCAAGGGACTGCTCACGATTCTGCTTTTCGTCGCAGCCGTCATCATCGGCGGCATCGGCTGGGTGCCGCTGTCGATTGCATTTCTTTCCGCAGCCGTGCTGACGATCCTGATGCGGTGCATCAGCGTGGAGCGGGCCTACGAATTCGTCGACTGGCGTTTGCTGGTGCTGATCGGCGGGATGACCGCGTTCGGCACCGCGATGGATAAAAGCGGCGCCGCGGCGTACCTGGCAAACGTGGTTGTGCAATGGTTCTCGCCGTTCGGCATCCTCGCCATCCTCGCCGGCTTCTTTGCCCTCACAATTGTGCTCACGCAGCCGATGTCGAACGCTGCCGCCGCGCTTGTCGTCTTGCCCGTCGCCATCAGCACTGCGCGCCAGCTCGGCGCGGACCAGCGCACCTTCGCGATCGGCATCATGCTGGCGGCTTCCGTCTCGTTCATCACCCCGTTCGAGCCGTCGTGCATTCTGGTTTACGGACCCGGCAAATACCGCTTCATCGATTTCGTCAAAGTCGGTCTCGGGCTCACGGCAGTGCTGACGGTGGCGGTTCTGCTGCTCCTTCCGCTCTTCTGGCCTCTCCAAGCCGTGGGTCGCTGAAGGCGCCCGCTGTCCGGACGAGGCAAGTGTCGTCTGCAGGTCCTCGAAGACTGAGACGGCCCTCTCCCTCTCGTGCAGCGATGTGCTTACGATGACGTACCAGATCGCGTTGCTGTTCGCATTCGTTGCCGTGGCTCTCGTGATGTTCGCCACCGAGTGGGTCGAAGCAGACGTCACCGCGCTCGGCTTGCTCATTGCGATGGTGCTCACCGGTATGCTCCCCGCCGACCGGGCATTCGCCGGGTTCGGCAGCGACACGGTGATCATGATCCTGGGCCTGCTCATCATGACGGCGGCGTTGATGCGCACGGGTGTCATGGATTTGGTCGGGCGCTGGATCGTGACGCACGCGGGTGACAGCGCTCAGCGGTTGCAAACCGTGGTCATGACCGGAGCGGCTGGACTAAGCGCATTCATGAGCAACACGGCGGCGACGGCGTTCTTTGTGCCGATCACGTTCGGCATCGGCAAGCGCGCGAAGATCAGCCCGTCGAAGCTGCTGATGCCGCTCGCGTTTGCGACCATTCTCGCCGGCTCGATCACGCTGATCGGAACATCCACGAACCTCGTCGTCAGCGGCCTGCTCACGCAATACAAGCTGGCACCGATGGGCATGTTCGAGCTCGCGCCGGTCGGCATTCCGATCACGCTTGCCGGCCTCGTTTACATGATGACGCTCGGGCGAAGGATGGTCCCGGATCGCTTCCGTCCGGAAGAGATTGGCGGCTCGGCGCAAAGCATGCGCGCCTATCTCACCGAGGTGCTCGTGCAGCCGGACAGTCCATTGATCGGCAAGACAATCGCGCAGTCCGGCCTCGGCCGTGATCTCGATCTGACGGCGCTGCGGATCGTGCGCAACAAGACGCAATCAATTCCTGCGCGCGCGGAGACGGTAATCGAGGACCGGGACGTCATTCTGGTCCAAGGCGCGAGCGAGGACATTCTGAAGGTGAAGGACGTCGCAGGCATCGATATCAAAGCCGACGTCAAGCTGGCCGACCCCGAGCTGGAGGATAAGGACACCGGAATCGTCGAGATGATCATTCTGCCCGGTTCTCCGCTCATCGGGCGCACGTTGAAAGGCCAGCGATTCCGCGAGCACTACGGGCTGCAGGTTCTCGGCGTCAATCGCCATGGCCAGATGACGCACCGCAAGGTCAGCGTGCTGCCTTTGCACCTCGGAGACGTGCTCTTCGTTCAGGGGCCACTGGCGAAGATCGAAGAGGCTGCCGACGACCCGACGTTCCGCCTGCTCGGCGAACTCTCGACCAAGCGGCCGAATACGAAACGCGCGCCGCTCGCGATCGCGATTTTTGTCGGTACGTTGGCGCTGGCGACTGTTGAGGTGCTGAGCTTGCCGGTCGCGATGATGCTCGGCGCGCTGCTCGTCTTAGCCACGCGCTGCATCACGCCTAACGAGGCGTATTGCGACGTCGAGTGGAAGGCGATCATCCTGATCGGCAGCATGCTCGCGCTTGGCGTCGCGATGGAGAGCACCGGCGGTGCCGCATATCTCTCCGGCTTGATCGTGAACAGCGTCGGATCGAATCCGCTGCTGCTTCTCAGCGGCTTCTTCTTCCTGACGGTATTCCTCACTCAACCGATGTCGAACCAGGCAGCGGCGATCGTAGTGCTGCCGATCGCCTTGCAGACTGCTTATCATCTCAACCTGAACCCGCGGCCATTCGGGATGATGATCGCGTTCGCGGCGAGCTGCTCGTTCATCACGCCGCTCGAGCCGGCGTGCATCATGGTCTACGGCGCCGGGCGTTACCGTTTCGCCGACTTCCTGAAGGTCGGCACCCTGCTGACGGTGATCATCTTCGTGATCGTGATCGTGCTTGTGCCGATCGTCTGGCCGCTAAACGCGCCTGCACGTTAACTGCCGGCC
>DATHXZ010000504.1:0-2448 GCA_035459405.1 Chthoniobacterales bacterium | reverse complement strand
ACTAGGGAACTCCGCTGTGAGTTCCGCTTCGCCGGGCGCGGTGCGCGCCGTCGCCAAGTTTTTCTTCGAGGGCGAGCGCAAGTTTTTTGTAAAGGGCGTCACCTACGGGCCGGTGGCGCCGGACAGCGCGGGTCATTATCTCGGGACCGAAGAGCAGCTCGCGCGTGACCTCGAGCAGATGCGGGAGATCGGCATCAACCTGCTGCGCATCTACCACACGCCTCCGCTGTGGTTTCTGGATCGCTGCGCCGCGGCAGGGATGCGCGTGTTGATCACCCTCCCATGGGCCAAGCACGTCGAATTTCTCCGGCGCCGCGCCGCGCGCGATGCCGTCGTTGACTCAGTCCGCGCCGCCGTCGCCGAGCACGCCGGACATCCGGCTATTTTCGGCTATCTCGTCGGCAACGAGATCTCGAGCACGATGGTGCGCTGGCTCGGCGTGCGTCGCGTGACGGAGTTCGTCGAGCATCTCATCCGCGTCGCCCGCGAGGAAAACCCGAAGGTCCTCTATTCCTACGCCAGTTTCCCGCCAACCGAGTTTCTGCTGCCGCAGAACGTCGATTTTGTCTGCTTCAACGTTTACCTGCACAACCAGGTTGACTTCGAGCGCTACCTGCTGCGTCTGCAGAACCTCGCGGAAGATCGCCCGCTGATCCTCGGCGAGTTCGGCATGGATACGATCCGCCACACCGAGGACGATCAGGCGGAGATGCTCGGCTGGCACCTCGACAGTGTCGTCAAGTGCGGCCTGGCTGGCACCGTCTTCTTCGCGTGGACGGACGAATGGTTCACCGGAAACCAGGAGATCACTGACTGGGCGTTCGGCATCGTCACGCGCGATCGGCAGCCGAAGAAGTCATTCCACATGCTTCGCGAGAAGCTCGGCCGCGACAACGCCGCGCTTCCGCACCGCCCTCTCGTGGAGACGCCCTTCGTGTCGGTGATCGTCTGCTCCTACAATGGCGCCAAGACACTCGCGGGGTGCCTGGAGTCGTTAGGCAAACTCGATTACCCGCACTACGAAGTCATCCTCGTCGACGATGGCTCGACCGACAATACAGCCGAGATCGCGGCGCAGTTTCCGAGCGTTAAGTACATCCGGCAGACGAATCACGGCCTCAGCCACGCGCGCAACACCGGTGCTGCAGCCGCGCAGGGAGATGTCTTCGCTTACACCGATTCGGACTGCATGGTGGATGTCGATTGGCTCTATTACCTGATCGGCACCCTAACGAGTGGCAATTATGGCGGAGTTGGCGGCCCGAATATCTCGCCACCTGCACAGGATTGGATTCAGGCCTGCGTCGCAGCCGCGCCCGGCGGACCGAGTCACGTGCTACTCACCGACACAATCGCCGAGCACATCCCCGGCTGTAACATGGCCTGGTATCGCTGGGCGTTTGAGAGCGTCGGCGGGTTCGACGTCGAGTACCGGAAGGCGGGGGACGACGTCGATTTCTGCTGGCGCGTGCAGCAGGCCGGCCACGCCATCGGATTCAGTCCGACGGCAATCGTCTGGCACTACCGCCGGTTCACATTGCGCGCGTTCCGAAAACAACAGGAGGGCTACGGCGAAGCGGAGTCGATGCTCAGGTTCAAGCATCTGATCTTCTTCGGCCCGACCGGTACCGCTAAATGGCGCGGCCAGATCTACGGCACGCCGCGGTTCAGCTGGTTTATCAACGAGCCGATCGTCTACCACGGCGTGTTCGGCGAAGGCTTCTTCCAATCCATTTACGCGCGGCCGCAGTCGGAAATCGCAGCCTATCTCAGCAGCGCTGAGTGGTTCGCGCTGACGGTGTTCCTCTTCGGGCTCGGCATTTTCCTGCCCGAGGTCCGGATCGTTCCGTATCTGATGTTCGGCGGCACCCTGCTGGTCGCCATCTCTTACATGCTGCGTGCGCGCATCGAGCCGAAGTTCGACACGGTCGCGGCACGGCTGCTCGTCATGTTTCTGGCCTTTGCGCAACCACTCGTTAGGGGATGGTCCCGGTATTTCACATGGCTGCAATTCAAGCGTACACCGCGCGCGGTTATCGCCACGCGCGAATCTCTTCCGCCGGGCACTGCATCAGCCGGCACGTTGCGCCGCCGCAGCTACTGGAGCGAGGAGGGGAAAGACCGCCACCACCTGCTCGGCTCGATTCTGACGTTGCTCGAAGAGGAGGGCTGGAGGTATTCCACCGACACGGGCTGGAAGGATTGGGACGTGCAAATTTACGGCAACTTCTGGTGGAGCATCGAGCTGCAAACCGTCACGGAATATCACGGTGGGACGAAGTGCCTGACGCGCGTCGGCCTGCGAAACCGGTTCGTGACGACGACGGTCATCATCAACCTCGTTGTCTTGACCCTGCTGATCTACGGACAGCTCAATACGCCGCAGTCCGACCTATGGATTCTGCTGCCGTATTTCGCGTTTGTGGCCTTCCTCGCGAATCGCGCCCG
>DATHXZ010000503.1:0-1528 GCA_035459405.1 Chthoniobacterales bacterium | reverse complement strand
TCGGCGGGTTCGTGCGCAGGTCGCTGATCAACGCGGTCACCGCGATGTCGACGACGTCGTCACCGAAGCGGCGACCATTTGGCCAGCCACCCGGCACCGTGCCATTGCCGAATCCAGGCGAGATCGTGCTCGTCAGCGTGTCGCCGCCGAAGATGCCGAGGCGGTGAAAGCCGGCTTCGTCCCGATTGGCTGCGAAGTTCGCTCCGCCACCCGCGCGACGTGCCGGGCCCGTCGAGAGGTCGACCTTGATCAAGTCGGGAATGAAGATGCCGACGATGTCGCTGCGGTTGTCTTCCGGCGCAACCTTCTCGCCTTTGAAGACGATCGCGTTGATTAACTTCGCCAGCTCAGGCGAGGAGGCGTACTTCCGGAAGAGTGTCGCGTCCGAAGTCGGCCGCGTGCGACTGTAGAGATCCTTGTCCTGCAGCGCGACGAGGCCTTCGTTGAAGAGTGGATTGCCCTGGCGTGCCACCTGAATGAACGGGCCGCTTTCAGTCGACCCGCTCGAGTTCGGACCTTCGTTCAGCACGCGCATCTGAGGCCGGCTGGTCGTCGCGTAAACGCCGACCGTCTGCTGGTCTCCACCGAGGTCGCTGACCGGGATCTGCAGGACGATAGTGTGAATGTTGAATCCTGCTTGGCTATCGAAGCTGTTCTTGCCCGAGCGCAGCTGCAGCAGGTCGAAGATCGACTGGATATCGCCGTAAAAACCATCCTCGCGCTGACCAGCGAACGAGCGGTAGCCGGCGATCGTCGGCAGATTGCTGATCGATTGCGCGGTGTAACGGTCGAGCTGATCCGGCGACGCGACGCCGGGACGCGCCACGTTTTCGCCGTTGTCATCAACGTTGTAGCGCGGCGTGGCGATGCCCTGGTTGTTTGGCGGGACGATGCCGGTGCCGAGCTGTGTGCGGGTGCCGCTCTTGTTGTCGACCTTCGTGACGGTATAAGTCTGCGTGAGGTTCTGGTTCGCGTCGTTCACGTCCTGAATGACGCCGAGGAACGACTGGAGGATCGTGCCCCGGTTCTTAAACGTGGTCGTGAATCTGAACTCGTAGGAGAACGTCGCCACGCCGGCCGCGACGTCGTTGCCCGTCGAGACATGGATCGTGTAGAGGACGTTGTCGTCGAAGTTGTAACTGTTCGGCCCGATGCCCGGCTCCTCGAATGGATAAACCGTGAGCGCAGTCTGGAGAAACTTCGTGCCGCCCGGCTGGGTGAGGAACGCGTAAACGTCGGCGGTGTTCGCCGCCGGATCGTTGGTGATAAGTGGTGCGTCCATGTGACTGGAGCCTCGCGTAGACGCAGGCAAAGCTGCGAGCGCCATGAGCGCTACACAGGCAGGGACTGCCGGTTTGAAGATTGATTGTCGTTTCATTATTGGTCTGTCGGTCTTTGTCGTGTTTGCTCTGCGTTAGTTAACTGAAAACTGTGCGCCGCGGTTCAGCAGGGCGGCGGTTCGCTGTTCGAGCGCAGTCCTCTCGGAAGGCAGCAGCATCTGCTCGATCGCTCGTGCTTTGCCGAGGAA
>DATHXZ010000502.1:0-2901 GCA_035459405.1 Chthoniobacterales bacterium | reverse complement strand
CAGGAAGACTTCCGTCATGTCCCAGCGACGCGCGCGGAAAACCCACCGACACAGCGGAATCGCACCCGGCAATCGCCGCCCCCAAAGCAGCGGCATGACGACGTAGAGCAGGCCACCGATCAGCAAAGCCGGCGCGACGATGATGAAGATGGAGACCGCCGCGGCGAGAGACGGATAGCCTTCAGCGCTGAGGCCGGTCGCGCTCTGCCAGAGCAACATCTGGCTCTCGCGGAACCCGGCACGCATCGTCAGGAACGGAAACGAGTTCGCCACCACGAACAGCACCGCCGAAGCCATCGCAAACGCGGCCGTGCGCTGGAGCGAATTGCGGCCGCGCGAGACGATAACGCCGACACAGCGCGGGCAGATCGCCTTCTCGCCCTCCCGCAACTGCGGCGTCACGAGAATCGCGTCACAGTCGTGACAGACTAATGGCTGCGTGGGAGAGGTGGATTGCACTTAACGAAAGACGGTTGCGGCTGCTGAACGACAATCCTTTACCACCGAGTCCGCAGTCTCGCCTGTCGGAATTGCGCCACCGGCGACGCAGCGTAGCATGAGCGCCGTGTCAGCGGACTCGACGATTTTCACGCTCGGACATTCTCCCGATCCCGACGACGCGTTCATGTTTTACGCAATGGCGGCGGAGAAGATCGACCTGCATGGGTATCGGTTCGAGCACCGGCTGGAAGACATTCAGACATTGAACGAGCGCGCAGTGCGCGGTGAGTTGCACATCTCAGCGGTGTCGATCCACGCCTACGCCTACATCACCGACCGATATGCGCTGCTCCCCTGCGGCGCGAGCATGGGCGACGGCTATGGCCCTATGATCGTGAGCGTGGCCAACGTCGGCCTTGCCAGCGGCGCGAGCGACGACGAGATCCGGCACTGGCTGCGCGGCCGCACCATCGCCATCCCTGGAAAGATGACGAGCGCGTACCTGGCGCTTCAACTGTATCTCGGCGGCTTCGATTACGTCGTGGTGCCGTTCGACCGGATCTTCGATGCGGTGAAGAGCGGACGCGCCGATGCCGGGCTGATCATTCACGAAGGCCAGCTCACTTATGCGCGAAGCGGCTTCGCGAAGATCGTCGATCTCGGTGAATGGTGGAAGCGCGAAACCGGGCTGCCACTGCCCCTCGGGGGCAATGTCCTGCGGAAAGACATCCCGCCGAACGTCCGGCGCGATCTGCTCCAGATCATGCGCGAAAGCATCGAATATGGCTTGAAGCACCGGGATGAAGGCGTCCAGCACTCGATGCCGTATGCCCGCGACATGGACGCGCCGCTCGCGAGCAAGTTCATCGGCATGTACGTGAACGACTACACGATCGACTACGGCGATGCAGGGCGGCGCGCGATCCGCGAGTTCCTTGGCGCAGCGCGCACGCGCGGCTTCGTCGACAGGAACGTCGACGTCGAATTTGTCGAGTAGCGCGGTCTACTTCTTCGTCTTGTCGGCAGGCTTGCTGGCCTGGAGCGCGAACGATTTCACGCGCTCAAATTCCTTTTTAAACCCGCTCGAGAAGTCCGCCGTGCCGTACTCGAAGAGCACGACGAAGCAGAAGGTGAAGAACGCGAACAGGACGAGCCAAAAAAGCCCGCGAAGGAGCGACATGCCAGCGATGGTAACTTACTGGCGTTCGACGGTCAACGAGCGCAGCGCCCTCTGAAGTTCGCGTTTGAAGCGTGGCTCGGAACTGCCATCCTTTTTGCCCATGCGCGTGCCGTTGCTCGATCTCGCTGAACAGCATCGCACGCTCGCCGGGCAGCTCCGTGGGGAGATCGACCAAATCCTCGCGACACAGAACTTCATCCTCGGGCGCAAGGTGGAGGCGTTTGAGAAGGCGATCGCGGACTATTGCGGCGCCAGGCACGCGATCGGCATCTCTTCAGGCACCGACGCGCTGCTCGCCATTCTCATGGCGATGGAGATCGGGCCGGGGGACGCGGTAATCACCACTCCGTTCACGTTCTTCGCCACCGGCGGCTGCGTTGCGCGACTCGGTGCCACGCCCGTCTTCGTCGATATCGATGCCGATACCTACAACATCTCGGCAGCTGCGCTCGAAGCATACTTTGCAACCTGCAAGCGGCAGACGGATGGCACACTGCACGACGCCGCCGGACGGGCTGTTCGCGCAATCGTGCCGGTTCACCTCTTCGGGTTGTGCTGTGACATGGACGCGATCATCGACATCGCCGACCGCGCGGGCGTTCCGGTGATCGAGGACGCAGCGCAGGCGATCGGGGCCGAATACCCGTCGCGCACTGGCGCCAAACAAGCCGGAACGATGGGGCTGGCGGGATCGTTCAGTTTCTATCCCTCGAAGAACCTCGGCGCCGCGGGCGACGCAGGGCTGATCACTTCGAATGACGGCGCACTCGCGCACAGGATCCGCATCTGCCGCCAACACGGGATGGAGCCGCGCTACTTCCACCATTTCGTCGGCGGAAATTTCCGCCTCGATGAAATCCAGGCCGCAGTGTTGCGTGTGAAGCTGCCGCACCTCGATGGCTGGTCAGCGGCGCGGCGCCGTGTCGCCGAGGTTTATCGCGAGGAGTTCATGCGGCGCGGACTGACGGCGCACCTCCGCTTGCCGATTGAGCCATATCGGGATCGTGGCCTGACCAATCACCACATCTATCACCAGTTCGTCGTCGCGACGGCGCAGCGCGAAGCGCTGCGCGAGCATCTGACGCGCAAACAGATCGGCACCGCGATCTACTATCCGCTGGGCCTGCACCAGCAGCAATGCTTTGCGTATCTCGGTTACCGCGAAGGCGATTTTCCCGAGACCGAGCGCGCGGCGCGCGAGACGCTCGCACTGCCGATTTACCCCGAGCTGGCGCGCGAGGGGCAGCTGTATGTGGTGGATGCGATCGAGGAATTCTTCA
>DATHXZ010000501.1:0-2351 GCA_035459405.1 Chthoniobacterales bacterium | reverse complement strand
ATCGGTGCGACGACGAGCGCGCCGCTTCGGCTTGTCCGGCAACCCCGGCGTGCCCGTGAGCACGCCGCGGAAATCTGCCAGCGGTGGCCCGACGCTGATGCCATTGGGCGATATCATCAGCTCGCGAATCGTGCGCTCGTGGGCGCCGGTGCGCTTCTTGACCACGGCGATGGCCCGGTGCACTGCGCCGTGCGCTTCGTAGAACCGAAACGTCACCACCGTGTCGGCGAGGTAGGTGACATCGACGGGTGATTGCATGTTCCCGAGCAACCCCTGCGGCGTCACGACGAGGATCGTCACCACCCCCTGCTGATTGAGGTACGTCACCAGCTCGTGCAGCTGCAGGTTCAGGAAGCGGTCCTCGCCCATCGATTGCAGGTAGCCGTTCAAGCTGTCCAGATAAACAAGGCGGACGCCGTCCCGTTCGACCGCGATCTGGATGCGCGATGCGAGTTCGCCGGGCGAGAGCTCCGCAGGATCGATCTGCACCGCGGACACGCCGCCGCTCTCGATCATCGTCTCGAGGTTGAAGTTCAATCCGGCCGCGCGCGCCGCCAGCACGCCCAGGGTTTCGTCAAAAGAATAGAGCGCGACCTTCTCTCCACGCTCTGCGGCAGTCAGCGCGAACTTCAGCGCGAGCGTCGATTTCCCGGTGCCGGGAGGGCCCGAGAAGAGCGTGCTCGTTCCTCGCGCCAGTCCTCCGCCGAGCAGCGTATCAATGCCGCCGATGCCGCTGGAGATGTTCTCGCTCGAAAACTGTCGATGGTGTTCAGCAGCGACCAGCCGCGGAAACACCGTCAACCCCCCACGCTCGATCACGAAATCGTGGTAGCCGCCGCGATACGTCGTCCCGCGGACTTTGCGGATGTTCACGCGGCGGCGTTCACCGCCGTATTCGGGCGAGAGTTGTTGCAGCACTATCACGCCGTGCGCGAGGCTGAGCACGTGGTCATCGCCGAAGCCAGCGCTGCTGTCATCGAGCAGCAGCGTCGTGCAATTCCGCCCGGTGAGGTACTGCTTGAAGGCGAGAATCTGCCGGCGATAGCGCAACGCTGTCTGCGACAGCAGTCGCAGCTCTGAGAGCGAGTCGAAAGCGACGCGCGTTGGCTTCACGCGGTCGACGGCTTCGAGCAACATGTTCGTCGTCTCGGTCAGCTCCACTTCCGAAGTATGGAAGAGCGTGTTCTGCGCTTCGGCCGCGAGTTGCTGGTCGATCGCCGACAGCTCGACGATCTCGATTGGATCGAGATTCCAGCCATGCGAGCGCGCGACTTCTTCGACCTCTTCGCGTGTCTCGGACAAACTGATGTAGAGAACCTTCTCGCCGGCCGCGGCGCCGGTAAGCAGGAACCGCAAAGCGAGTGTCGTCTTGCCGCAACCCGGCGAGCCTTGGATGAGATACATACGGCGCGGCGGCAACCCACCACCGAGGATGTCATCGAGCCCCGCGACTCCAGTCGCGACTTTGGCGTTGTTCACTGAGGCGGGCGCGCTCACTGGCGTCGGATTCTACGGGTCGCGCGCACAAACACCAGAAAAGATCATCTTCATTGCTCTCCCTCCTACTCCTGCTCCTACTCTTAATCCTAATCTTGCTCTCACCGCTCCCCGTCGTGACCCGCCGCAGCACGACAATCCGGATTAAGAGTAGGAGTAAGATTAGGAGCAGGAGTTGAAGCACGCCCGCTTCGCGTGAGATGCTGGGCGATGTTGAAGGGGCTCGAGGTCAACCTGGTCGTGCCCGATCTCTGGCAGCAGCAAGCCGTGCGCGCTCTCCAGGCCGGCCAGGATGTCGTCGTGCAGGCGCCGACCGGTTCCGGGAAAACCTATATTTTCGAGCTGCTCTACCCGAGCCTCAAAGGTCAGGCGATCTTCACCGTCCCGACACGCGCGCTCGCCAATGACAAGCTCGCAGAATGGCGCGCGAAAGGGTGGGATGTCGGCATCGCGACCGGCGACCTGGCGTTGAACCTCGACGCAAAGGTGATCGTCGCGACCCTGGAAACGCAGCGCACGCGCTTCCTTCGCCGCGAAGGTCCGAAGCTGCTCGTCGTCGACGAATACCAGATGATCGCCGATGCCGTGCGCGGCGTTCATTACGAGCTCGCGCTTGCGCTTGCTCCGCCGCAAACGCAGCTACTTCTCCTCAGCGGGAGTGTCGGCAACCCGCAGGACATCGTCGCCTGGTTCCAGCGAATTGGACGCGACGCCATCCTCGTCTCGCACAAGGAGCGCCCGGTGCCGCTCGAAGAGGTCGATCTGCGCAATCTCTCCGATTCCGCGTTCGTACAATCGAAAGCGTTCTGGCCGCGCATGATTGGCCGAGCGTTGCGCGCGGATCTCGCGCCCGT
>DATHXZ010000500.1:0-4003 GCA_035459405.1 Chthoniobacterales bacterium | reverse complement strand
CTGACGAATGCCGATGTCACGGACGTCGGCGGGGTCGAAGCAGGCGACGAGGTGGTGGTGATCGGGCAGCAGGGCGAACAGGAGATCAGTGCGTTCGAAGTCGCGGATCGCGCGTCGACAATCCCCTGGGAGATCTTTACGGGAATTGGCAGTCGGGTGACGCGCGTGTATGTGTGAGCCGCATGTTCCAGATCATCTTCAACGAGCTCAGCGCGGCGGAGATGTCTGCCTTGCCGAAGACGTTGCAGCTCGATCTGCTCGCTGAGTTCCAGATCCTTCCGACCGATCTCGATAACCTCGACGCGCGCAAATTCGGCACGATCGAGCGCGAAGGGAAGAAGCTATACCGTTATCGAGCGAAGGATTACCGGATCTACTTCGAACGGTCGCCGCAAGGCGTCACCGTGCATCGCGTCCTGCACAAGAACACGTTTCGCGACTTCCTCTTCCGCAGCAAACTGCCGATGGCGGAAGACGATCAACTCGGGAAAACGCGCGAGTTCTGGAAGCTGATCGAGCAGGGCGAACGAACGCGGAAAGCTTAGCGCGTTGCGGCAGGATTGTAGGGCGGGCGCTTCGCCTGCCGAGGCGCCTGTCTGTGGGCAAGCGAAGCGCTTGCCCTACAATTTCGCCATCGGCTCGAGCTGCCTCACCATCACGCTGATTTCCTGCCCGCAGTATTCGAGCTTCTCGAAATCACGCCATCCGAGTTTCGCGTAAAGCGATGCTGCGGAGTTCGTCCACAGATAGAGTCGCGGGAGCCGCAAGCGGCGCGCTTCATCGAGCAGCCGGTCGATGATCGCTGAGGCGATACCCCGCCCACGATGTTCCCGGGCGACAAAGATTCCGGCCAGCCAAGGCGTGAGGTGCGCGCGCGGCGGCAAATCATCCGCCTTCAATGCTCCCGTTCCGACGACTGCGCCGTCTGCGATCGCGACAATCGTAAGTGGAAGTGCGTCCGTCTTCGCGCGCCGGTGAAACGCAGGGATTGCATCCCCAAACGTCAGGCCGCATTGGTCGTAAACGTGCCGCCACTCGGCGTATGACCACGCCGCAAGCTGCGGGATGAACTCGCGATGGTTCGCGAGGCAATCGAGCGTCAACTGCATGCGCGTTGACGTCCTCCATTCTGCCGAGCGGCAGCTACTTCATCAAGAGCACCGAGCGACTGCGCTTGATCTCGCGCGTGATCTTGCGGTGCATGTGTGCTGGCATCCCGGTGACGCGACGAGGCAGAATCTTCCCGCTCTCGGTGACGAATTTCTTCAGGAGGTCGGGGTTCTTGTAGTCGATCGCCTCAGTCGCGATGTCGATGCGGCGCCGCGGCATCGTGCGATTGGCGCGGCGGAAATTGGAACGGCGTTTGGCGGTCTTCGGTTGCATGGCTGATTAGCGGGTTTCGCGATGCAGCGTATGCCGCTTCAGGAACGGATTATACTTCTTTTTCTCGAGGCGATTCGGCGTGCGCGGACTCTTCTTGTTACGCGTGCTCATGTAACGTGACACCGGCTTGCCTTCGGCCTTCGCCTCCGTGCATTCGAGGGTGATGATTTCCTGCGGCATAACCTAATCCTTAACGTCGTCGCTTTTGATCTCTTCCTCTTCGCCCTCGCCACCTTCGTCATCGGTGAGGCCGAAGAGCGACGTGACTGACTGCCGGACGCGCGACTGCTTGCTCTGCTTCTCGAGCTGCGACTGGCACTCGACGGTGAAACGCGCGAACGGGATCGCCTCAAGGCGGGCGTGCGGGATCGATTTGCCTGACATCTCGCAAACACCGTACGTGCCGAGCTCGATCCGCTTCAACGCCTGATCTATTTCGTAAAGCGCGTCCTGCTCCTGCGAGAGGAGGCTGAGCGCGAAATCGCGATCGTAGGCGTCACTGCCGGCATCCGCCTGGTGCATGCCGAAGGCGGAAGCTTCGCTGCCTTCCGCACGCGAACGGAGTGTGTCCTGCGCGACCCCCGCCATCGAGTCGACCATCGCGTCGCGCAGCATGAGCAGTTTGTCACGCTGACCTTCGGTGAATGGATCCAGCTTCCGCTGCTTGTGATTGTCGCCGAGAATCGTCGTCGGTGTCGGCGCCTTACCGTTGCCGCGGGCGTCAGGCGCCTCCGCCGCTGCGACCTTCTTCGCGGGGGCGGCGGCCTTTTTCGCCGCAGGCTTGGCGGCCGCTTTCGCCGGAGTCGACTTCGACGGTGCGGTCTTTTTGGTGGCTTTCGTGGAAGCCGTCTTCTTCGTGGAGCTGGCCATATTAAATTGAAAGAGCGCCCTGAGTGCCGGGCGCGAGCGGAGGCTTATTTAAGGGCATTTACCGGGGGGCGCAAGGGGAGATTTCCCCGCGAAAAACGGGTGAGTAGCTGCCCGTTTTCGCCCAATTTTTACGAGCTCGCGCTGGAGTAACGCCGCAGTGCGAAACGCCAGAATACCCTGGACAGGACGAGCGCGACGGATCCGGCGACCGTCAGGTGAATCATGAGCCACGTCGGCTGCTCGAGAGGCTTGATGAGAAGACGTGCGGGAATGTTTGCGACGACGATCACCGGCACGATCCACCCGAAGATGAAGCGGAAAGCTCGTGGGAAGATCGCGTCCGGATAGCGCGCGATCTGGAGGAAGTTGAAGTAGCCGTAGACCAGCCCCTGCGCGCGCACGATCCAGAAGCTCACCGCCGCCAGGGCGATCATGATCGCGTAGTGGATCGCCACCCCGAACGCCAGCGCGATGAGATACAGCAGCACGGACGTGATGCTCGGCACGATGTTCAGGTTCGCGAGCGAGACAATCACGACAATGCCGCCGAGCAGCGCGTTGATCACGCTATCGAGCCCGAACTGTTTCGACGAAACCGCGAACTGACTATCGATCGGCAGCGCGAGCAAGGTGTCGAGCTTCCCGGTGCGCACTAGCTCGGGAATGTTCGCCAGATTCTGGAAGAAGACCGCCTGGAATAACTGCGCCACAATTTGGTGCGTTCCGACCAGCAGCACGACTTCCCACTTCGACCAGTCGCCGATCTGGTCGACATTGCCGAAGATGATGCTGAAGAACACGATCTGGCCGCAAAACCAGAGCACCTCGACGAGCATCCAGAGGATGAAGTTCGCCTTGAAGCTCATCTCGCGGATGAGCGAGTTGCGCAGCATGATGCTGTAGATTTCGATGTAACGGCGCACGTGTTTCCCGTCACGTTATCTAATGCGACGCCTGCCGCCAAACCGCGGGGAACGAGGCTCGATGCCGTCGCAGCGTTCCGCTACCCACAGCGCGATTAGCCGCACGGCTTTGACTTTTTCGTCGCGCCGCTGAGGCTGAAAAATGAGTCAGCCGAACCGGTTTCAGAAGCTCGTCGCAGATGCGAAACAGCGGATCACCGAAATCTCCGCGGAGGAAGCACATGAGCAGGTGCTACGTGGCGAGGCAGTCTTGCTCGACGTCCGAGAAGAAGCCGAGTTCCGGCAGGGGCACGCGCAGGGCGCGCAGCATCTCAGCAAAGGCGTGATCGAGGTCGAAATCGAAGACCTTGTGCCTGATCCGAACCAGGTCATCATCGCCTACTGCGGCGGAGGAAGCCGCTCCGCGCTGGTCGCAGATAACCTGCAAAAGATGGGCTACAGCAACGTGCGCTCGCTCGCCGGTGGAATGCGCGCCTGGAACGAGACCGTTCTGCCGACCGAGTAACGCCGCGGCGGCAAAGCTGGCGCGACCGATAGCGCGCAGCTAAAACAGCGGTTGTGAAGACGCGGCGCTGGTTGAATCGGACGGTTCTCGGCGTCGGGCTCGCATCGCTGTTTAGCGACTGGTCACACGAAATCGCAACGGCAGCGATGCCGGCTTTCCTGGCGAGCCTCGGCGTGGCTGCTGTGTGGCTCGGCGTGATCGAAGGTGTGTCGGATGGGCTTGCCAGCTTCGCAAAGCTGGCATCCGGTTACTACACCGACCGGCTGCACCGGAGGAAGCCGATCGCGGTCATCGGCTACATCGCGACCGCATTGGGCACAGC
>DATHXZ010000499.1:0-2599 GCA_035459405.1 Chthoniobacterales bacterium | reverse complement strand
CCGATCGTCGCAACGGCGCGGTGCTCTTCGTCTTCGTGGACGACCGCAAGATGTTCATCCAGGTCGGCTACGGGCTGGAGGGTGTGATCCCGGACATCACGGCATTCGATATCACGGAGCGCAACATCAAGCCGCGCTTCCGCAACAACGACTACGAAGGCGGCCTGGCGACCGGCATTCAGTTGCTGATGCAGGCCGCGCGCGGCGAATACAAGGGCACCGGCAAGACGGCTGCCGAAAAGGGGGGCAGTGATACGGACGATCGCCCCGGCTGCTCCGTGACGCTGACGATCCTGTTCATCATGCTGCTTATCTTTCTGTCGTCGCGTCGATCGAAGCGGCGCCGCGGCTATCGCTACTCCGGTATGGGGGGGCCGTTCATCGGTGGCTGGTCGGGAGGCGGTGGCGGCTGGTCGAGCGGTGGGTGGTCGAGTGGAGGCGGCGGAGGATTTAGCGGGTTCAGCGGCGGTGGTGGGAGCTTCGGCGGCGGCGGCGCTGGCTCGGATTGGTGAGCGAACGATGAGACCGAAAGATTTTCTGCACCGGCTGAACCACCAGCGCATCATCGGAGCGATCAAAGAGGCGGAAGGCAAAACGTCCGGAGAGATACGCATCTTCATCGACCGCAGCGACGTGCGCGAGGATCCGCTCGCGTTTGCGGAGAAGAAGTTCCTCCAGCTCGGGATGCACAAGACCGCCGACCGAAACGCGATCCTGATCTTCGTCGCGCCGCGCTCGCAAAAGTTTGCGGTTGTCGGCGATGAAGGCGTGCACAAGCAATGCGGGCCGGAGTTCTGGCAGCAGATGGTAGCCGATATGCGCGTGCATTTTCAGCAGGAGGAATTCACCGACGCGATCGTGCTGGCGATCGATCGCGCCGGAGAGCTGCTCGCGCGCCACTTCCCGCGCCAGCACGACGATCGCAACGAGCTCCCCGACGCGCCAGTCGAGCATTGAAAGCCTGTAGCCGCTTCGCTGTGCGAAGCGCATGGCTGGCTGCCTCGCGTTGCACATCTCGCGCATTCCACAGGGATGCGGCTACACCGCTTGCAAACTCCCGCCGCTGGTGTTCATTCCCCGTCCGCAGCGAGCCTAAACACGTTGCGCCGTTGGTCCCTGGGGTCGCGTTGTCGAACGCGATTCGTGCTCGCCAGGGGAAACCCGGTGCTTAAGAGGAATTTTGATTTAAGATTTTCGATTTTCGAATGCGCTGACGCGCTTTGTCGTCGTGGGCAATCGAAAATCCAAAATCGACATTCGAAAATAAGCATCATGCCAGTTCGTTACGGTCGATTCGAAATGCCGAAGACTCTCACCAAGGACGAGAGCACGGCCACTGAAACCTACGTCAAGTTCACCGCCGAGCCGTTCGAGGCCGGATATGGTCACACGGTCGGAAATTCGCTCCGCCGCGTGTTGCTCTCGTCGCTCGAGGGCGCCGCGATCACGGCGGTGAAGATCACCGGCGCGCAGCACGAGTTTGCGACGCTCCCGGGCGTCGTCGAAGACGTCACCGACATCGTGCTCAACCTGAAGCGCGTGAAATTTAAATCCGCCGATGGCCACGAGCCGCGCAAACTCGCGCTCACCGTGAACAGGGAAGGCGAGGTCACCGCGGGCGATATCCAGCTCAGCCACGGATTCGATGTCCTCAATCCGGACCAGCTCATCTGCACGGTCGACAAGAAGCAGAAGTTCGACGCCGAGCTCGAAGTCCGCGTCGGCCGCGGTTTCGCGACAGGCGATGAAAACAAGCGCCCCGATCAGCCGATCGGCCTCATCCCGATCGACAGCATCTTCTCGCCGGTCACGCGCGTGAAGTATGCGGTCGAGCACACTCGCGTCGGTCAGCGCACGGATTACGACAAGCTCATCCTCGAGGTCTGGACGGACGGCCGCCTCACCCCTGACGAGGCACTGCTCCAGGCTTCGGCGATCATGCGCCACCACCTCGACGTGTTCGTGAATTTCAACGAGGACGTGATCGAGTTCGACGAGACGCCGGCCGGTGTCAGCGAAGAGAACATGAAGCTGAAGAAGCTCCTCAACATGAGCGTGAACGAAATCGAGCTCAGCGTCCGCGCGGCGAATTGCTTGAACAACGCGAACATCACCAGCGTTGGCCAGCTCGCGCAGAAGTCGGAAGCGGAGATGCTCAAGTATCGGAACTTCGGCAAGAAATCGCTCAACGAGATCAAGGACAAGCTGCAGCAGCTCGGCCTCGGGCTGGGCATGAAGTTCGACGCAGGCCTCGTCGATACGCCGGCGGCGGGCGGAGGCGATGGTGCCGCGATGAACGGCATGAATGGCGACGAGGCTTAATCCTCGTTAGGCAATTCAGATCGCGGAGACCACCCCATGAGACACCAGAAGAAAACCATCAAGCTCGGCCGCACCGCCGAGCACCGGAAAGCGCTGCTCGCGAACCAGGTTTGCAGCCTGATCGAGCATCAGCGGATCAAGACCACGCTGGCGAAAGCGAAAGCCGTGCGTCCGCTCGCGGAGAAAATGGTGACGCTCGGCAAGAAAGGTTCGCTGCACGCGCGGCGCACTGCGCTCGCCGTGTTGCGTCAGCAGGATGCAGTGAAGAAGCTGTTCG
>DATHXZ010000498.1:0-9028 GCA_035459405.1 Chthoniobacterales bacterium | reverse complement strand
ACTTACACGGCGGTGTTACGCGGGGCGAATCAGACGCAAGGTATCGGTGTCGTTGAAATCTACGATCTCGATCTGGGGACTGACTCGGAGCTGGCAAATCTGGCAGCGCGCGCCTTCGTCTCGACCGGCGACGACGTGCTTATCGGTGGTTTGACTCTGAGCCGCGTCACCCCGCGACGCGTGCTCCTGCGCGCGATTGGTCCGTCGCTCGCCGGCTCGCTTGCAAACGCGCTGCAGAATCCGACCATGGAGCTGTTCAACGGCAACGGCGATCGCCTGGGCACGAACGACAATTGGAAAGATGCGCCGAACGCGAGTGAGATCGCGGCGACGGGCATCGCTCCGATGAACGACGCCGAATCGACGATCCTGATCCCGCTCGGGGCTGGCCAATACACCGCCGTGGTAAGCGGAGTCGACAACGGCACCGGCAATGGTGTGGTCGAGGTTTACCGGCTCGACTAAGAGCGTCGGACTTCGGAGTTAGCTCAGTCCCTGTGACAAGGTGAATGGGAGCGGCGGTATAATACCGCCGTTCCCATGACCGACGCGAAGATGCGAACCTGCGGTCTGATGCGGAAGCACCTACTCCGTTTGACAACCGCCTCGCTGCTGGCCCTCGCTCCAACAACTGTCCGCGCAGCCGAGCCTCCGCATCCGCAAGCGTCGCCTACTCCCGAGCCGCCGATCACCGTTTCGGGCGAAATCCTTGGCATCACGATCGGGATGCCGATGAAAGAGGCACGCGATCGGTTGAAGCCGTTGCGCGAGAAAGTCGCCGGGGCGCTGGACCAGAAAGAAAAGCTCGGGCAGCGGACCTACTGGAAGCTCGTCGGAACCGAATACGACTGGGTGATGGCATGGGCGAATCGCGAAGGCAAAATAACGAAGATCCGCGCGGTTCTGCGGCAGGACCAACTCAAGCCCTTCGACCAGATTGGCGATGTTGCCAAAGCGGTAAGCAGCGGCCCAACCACCGCTGTGTGGGATGTTTTCCGCGAGAGCGGCAGTTTCCGCCTCACTGCGCTCGGCGCGGATGGCCGCGCAGTGAGGATTTCCATGCTCGCGTTCGATCCGAATTTACCCGATCCGCAAGACACAGACGAGTCAGAGTGATCTGAAGAGGCGACTTCCAGACACTACGTCGGCATTTCGTGCTGGTTGCACCGGGTATTTATTAATCCCGCCGCTCTCGTTGGTGAAGCAGCGATCAGCAACCGGCATCGGCCAAGCTGAATCGCGGATTTCCAAGTAGCCGCGGAGTTAAGTCAGTCGCAGGGCGCACGTGCGCCCAAGGTCACATCTGGTCCAAGTCAGAACCTGGGAAGCGTAGATAAATCTGCGACACTCGAGAGGATCAGAGACTCGCATATCGACATCAGTTTTCCGCAGCAAGCCGAGGAAGGACGAACTCCGACCGACGATCGTGAAGCCGCGATCATCCGGACACTCAATCCGGGAGCGTATACCGCAGTCGTTCGCGGCAAAAATGACGAACAGGGCGTCGGACTGGTGGAGATCTACGACGTGGATGGAGCAAGCGATCCGAGGCTCGGGAATCTGAGCACACGTGCCTTCATTGGTGAAGCCGACGATGTCCTGATCGGTGGCTTCATTGCCGGAGCGAGTGCTGGCGGCCAGGCGCAGGGCGTGCTCCGCGCACTCGGTCCGTCGTTAGCTTCGCGTGGCGTCAACGGCGCCGTGCAGGACCCGACGATTGAACTGTTCGACGGAAACGGCAACTCCGTCGACTTCAACGACAACTGGAAGGACTCGGATGGGCGCAACCGGATCGAAAGCTCCGGCTTCGCACCGAGCGACGACCGTGAAGCAGTGCTGTTCGGCAGCTTCCCGCCGGGCGCCTACACGGCGATCGTTCGCGGCAAGGGTGAGGCCGGTGTCGGGTTGGTAGAAATCTACAACCCGCGCTAAACCATTTACCACGCCGGTAACGGCGTTGATGTCCGCGGCCGGCGATGTAGGCAGAAGCCTTCGTCGTCGGCCGCTTTGTTTTGTGCCGCTTCACGCCGAATACAGCGGTTCGCTTTCCTCGATTCCTCCGCTGACCGGCGTCGGTGAAGCGCGGCCTGCTGGCACGGATCAACGTGCCATTCGGATTTCGATACTCGCGCTCGATGCAAGCCTGCCCCCGAGCCGCACGACGACGCGAGCGAATTAGACGCGCCTCGAAAACCACTCGGCAAGCGCACCGAATGCGGCTTTAGTGTGCCTCGCCCATGAAGCGCTATCTTCCTTACGCGATTATTGCCGCTGTCGCGCTCGTTGCGGCTGGTGCGGGTGCCACGGTCTATAAAGCCAAACAGCGTCGCCTCGCAGCCGCAGAGGCAGCTGCCACTGCCAATCTCGCGAATCCCGCCGGGGCAAAGCCGGGCGCGAAACCGGCGCACGTGCGGGGCTCGGTCAAAGCGCCGGTTACCATCGAGGAATTCGCGGATTTCCAATGCCCGCCGTGCGGCGGTTTGTCGGCGGTCGTGAAAGACATCGAGAAAAAGACTCCGGACCGCATCCGGGTTGTCTTTCGGCATTATCCTCTGAAAAACCACCAGCACGCTGTCGCCGCGGCGATCGCCGCCGAAGCCGCCGGCACGCAGGGTAAATTCTGGGAAATGCACGACATGCTGTTCCAAGGGCAGCCGACCTGGAGCAAAGCGCCCGAAGTGCAGTCGATCTTCGAAGACTACGCCTCCACCCTGCGCCTCGACGTCGCGCGCTTCAAAACGGACATGGCCGACGAAAACATGCGAACCCGTGTGACAGCCGATCAGGAGCGCGCCTCGTCCCTTGGGGTTTCGCGGACACCCACCTTGTTCATCAACGGCAAGGCACTGCCGACCGAGTCGCTTTCCCTCACCGGTCTGCAGAGCGCGATCGATGCGGCAGCGGCGGAAGGCAACAAGCAGGCCGCCGCGAAATGAGCCGTCGCAAGCGGAACAAGCCGGCGGCAGATGCCGGCGCTCCATCTGGCGAGCGCACCCGCGCAATTCTCTACACGATCTGTGCGGTCATCGCCGCCGCAGGTCTGGCGAATGCAACCTATCTCACCGCATCGCACGTCGCCGGCGAGACGGTCACGTGTCTGGCATCGGCGCGCTGCTCGGAAGTTCTCGCCAGCAAATATGCCAGCATCGCAGGAGTGCCCCTCGCCGCGATCGGCGCGGTCGGTTACTTCATTACATTCAGCACGGCGACGCTCGCCGCCTTTGGCCGCGAAACGGCGCGGCGGGTCCTTACCCTGACGATCGGCGCGATGTTCATCGGCACCTTGTGGCTGCTTTATTTGCAGGCCTTCGTCATCAAGGCGTTCTGCGACTATTGCCTGCTCTCAGCGGCGATGATCTTCGCACTGGCTGGAATTGTGATTGTCACTCCGCCGCGCAAGTAATTCGACCCGCTGCGCGTTGGCTCCCTTCAACGCATCCATTTGCCCCGTCGGCGACGTAAAATAGGTGAGTGGTGGCGTGCCGGTCGCCCGCGGTCGCCCGCCTCTTCCACCTCCCTGAATGCATTGCGCGTCTTACGCTCACGCGCTCCCACTGCCCGTGCTTGAACTTGCCGCGCTGCCCCTGACGCCGCCACTTGGGAGATAGTCAGTTTACCTGCCTGAATCGAAATCCGACTCCGACCCACTATGCTACGCAGATATTTCGCCATCCTTCTCTTCAGCTGCGCCGCGTTCGCGGTGCTTGCGGTTTTCGCCCTCAGACTTTCGGGAGCGGGCGGGCTGTTCAGCTCGATCATCGATCCCGATCTTCCGGAGGAAGATGTCGTCTCGGGATTGATCGACAAGCAGGACTATCTGCGGCGGCGCGCGGACTACTACTTGTCGCTGCGCGGCTTTGAAGCAGGTGAGACATTCGATCCAAATGCGCGGCCGAGTGCGATCCAGCAGATGGAAGCCGATCAACTGGATTTGTTCACGAACCTTAAAGCGGCAGCGGCTTCAGCAGGTCCAGATTCGCCGGAGATGCTGCAGCTGGCGATCAGCTCGACCGCGTGGACGGAGCTTGGGCCTGCCCCAATTCCGAATGGCCAGACCGAGGTGCGGGTGACGCCGGTGAGCGGCCGCACTACTGCGATTGCCGTTCACCCGACGAACCCGAACATTGCTTTCGTCGGCACGGCGCAAGGCGGGCTTTACCGCACCTTCGATGGCGGCGAGACCTGGACTCCGCTGTTCGACGATGCGCAAACGCTCGCCATCGGGGCGGTCGCGTTCGCTCCATCCGATCCGTCGATCGTCTACGTCGGCACAGGCGAAGCGAATCTTTCCGCCGACAGTTTTTTCGGTGTCGGATTGTATCGCATCAATGACGCGCTCGAAGCGTCACCCGTCCTGACCGGCCCGATCAATCCTCCCGTCGCGACAGCTATCGCCGGCACGACCGCATTTTCTGGTGTCTCCATCAGCAAGGTTGTCGTGCACCCGACAGATCCCGCCACGGTCTTCGTCTCGACCGCCAGCGGTTCAAGCGGTAATCCGGGTGGCGGCTCCTTGAACACCACGGTTCCGCCCGTCGCGCTGCTTGGCCTTTACCGCTCGACGAATGCCACCGCGGCGCTCGCCGAGATCGAGTTCCAGAAGCTCACCGTCACCCGCGCCGGCAGCGTGGCGCCAGACACCTCGGGCAACCGCAGCATCATCGACGTGGTGATCGAGCCCGGTGTGCCCAATAACCTGATCTGCACCGTGCTCAGTAACATCGCTGACGGGGGCGTCTATGTAACCAGCAACGCGCTGGCCGGCTCGCCAACGTTCACGCGGACGCTGCCACTCGGGAGCGCGATGGGTGTGTCTGCGAACGAAGGCCGCGCGGAGCTCGCCATCAACAAAACAGTAACGCCGACTGACCCGGTCGTGACGGTATATGTCGCCTCCGGCGAATCAGCCGGGCCGGCCGCCGGCGCGGCAGCGTGCGGCACGGGCGGAACCTTGCGCTCATCGACTGACGGCGGCATGACATGGTCGCCTCCTTTGGCGGCGGCAAGCGGCTTCTGCGCGGGGCAATGTTTCTATGATATCGCTCTCGCCGTGGATCCTGTGAACCCGCTGACGGTGCTGCTCGGCGGCAACGTCACCGGCGCATGCACGAAACTGATCGCGCGCTCAGATGATGGTGGCGATACGTTCAATCCGGCTCCTTCTGCCGGCGTCCACGCGGATAACCAGGTATTGGTCTTTGCGCCCTCGAATTCCAGCGTGGCCTACATGGGCACGGATGGTGGCATCTACCGATCCGATGATGGTGGGAACACCTGGGACCCTCGCAACAACACCACCTTCCGCGCGACGCAATTCCAGAGCATCGCCACTCATCCGACCGATCGCGAGATCATGCTTGGCGGCACGCAAGACAACGGCACGATCAAGCGCAACGCGGACGGCACGTTCACACGCACGAATTCCGGCGATGGCGGCTACACCCTCTTCGACCGGAACGGCACCGATCCGAACAATGCCATTGCGTATCAGACCACGCAGGCTTCGACCGGCAGCATCGCATTCGGCCGCTCGACTAATGCCGGCTCCAGCTTCTCCCGCCGTAACTGCCCCGGCAACGGCATCGATTGCAATGACAGCGTCTTGTTCTATCCCCCGATTGCCCTTGGGCCGGGTAATCCGAATACGTTCTACTATGGCACCGACCGCTTGTATCGCTCCGCTGACGGCCTGACACTTACCCCCGTCAGCCAGCGCCCTCTTGCTGTCGACGCCGTCCCTCCGGCGACACCGGTCAATCAGGTGCTGACCACCATCGCCATCTCGCCGTTGAACGACAATGCTCGGCTGGTCGGCCTGCGCAACGGAAAGGTCTTCGCCACCTCGAATGGCTCATCTACCCTGGCCGACGTCACTACGGACGCTTTGCCTAAGCCAAACCAAGGCACAATTCGCAGAGCGGTCAGCCGCGCCATCTTCAGTCCGACCGATCAAAAGACCGCCTACATCACCTTCGGCGGATACAACGTTCCGGACGGTCACCACATCTTTAAGACCACCAATCTCGATACAAGCGACGGCGCGCCTGCGGTCGAGTGGACACCCTCCGGCTTTGGCATCCCCGATGTGCCGGTGAACTCAATCACGATCGATCGACTCGCACCGGACAACATGTATGCCGCCACGGATATCGGCGTCTATCGCTCGAGCGATGCCGGCGCGACTTGGACGCCGTTCAGCAACGGACTTCCACGCATTGCCGTCTTCGACATCGCTTTTCAAGAGCAGATGGGGAAAAACGCCCCTGAACGCGTGCTTCGCATTGCCACCCATGGTCGCGGCATTTGGGAGATCGCCGTGCCATCGAATGCGGAGCCGAGTCCCGCTCTCCTCGTCAACATCGGTTCGCGCCTCCGCGTCGAGGGCGGTGACAACGTGTTGATCGGCGGCTTCATCGTACGCGGGAGCAACCCGAAACGCGTCTTGGTTCGCGCGATCGGACCATCGCTGAAGAGCAGTGGCCAACCCGTGCCGGGGCACCTCGCGGATCCGACGCTGGAGCTCTTCAACCGCGACGGATCGCCGATCGCCTTCAACGATAACTGGCAGGAATCGGAAGCGCGCGACGAAATCGCAAACAGCGGCTTCGCTCCCGAAGACGAACGGGACGCGGTCATCGCCGTTACCCTCGACCCGGAGACCTACACCGCGATCATGAGAGGCAAGGACGGCAGCACCGGCGTCGGCCTTGTCGAAGTCTATGATCGGAGCGAGGACGGCAGCTCCGAGCTTGCAAACATCAGCTCTCGTGGCTTCATCGCGACGGACGACAATGTCCTCATCGGCGGCTTCATTGTCGCCACGCAAAACGCAGGCACGCGCGTGCTCCTGCGCGCCATCGGTCCGTCTTTACGGCCGCGCCTTTCGGACGCACTCGGTGATCCGGAACTCGAGGTGTTCGATCGAAACGGCATTGCTATCGGATTCAATGACAACTGGAAGAATTCCGAACGCCGCGCGGACATCGAAAAGACCGGCATTCCACCATCCGAGGACGCTGAATCCGCGGTGTTGCTCGACGTTGTCCCGGCTCCGTACACCGCGATCATGCGCGGCAAGGATCGGACCACCGGCGTCGGCCTCATCGAGATCTACAACGTCAAATAGCCGCATCTCGCGCTTAGTGAAGCGGCGCGTGGGTTGAGATTTTCCGGCAAATTCCGGACCGTTGGACAGCATTTGTCCACTCGGTCTGATATGATGAGCGGGTGGACAAACCTGCGACTGTCCTGACGTCATCGAGGCATCGCCCGATTCTGCGTATCGCGCAGTCGGCGGCCGAAGCATGGTCCGGCGCGATGGAGGATTGGTTCCGCGAAGCTGCTGCCGAGTCGTGGACGCAGCCGCTCCCATCGCTCGTCGTAGTATCGACGCGCGCGCACGGCAATGCGCTCAAGGCGCGGCTCCTCGAACAAGGCATCTCGCATGCAGGCCTTCGTTTCCTCACTCCAGGGCTCCTGCGCGATCTGCTGCTGCGCAGCCGCGATGAGACCGCGCCGACCCGCGAAGACCTTCGCCTCCTGCTCGCAGTCGCAGCGGAAGAAACGCTCGCCAGCGACGTCGCCACCGCTGAGGAACAACAAGCTGCCAAAGCGGTCCTCCGCGCGCCCGATCACCTGCTGCGCACGCTCGAGCGAATCGAGACCGCAGGATGGAACTTCTATCAACTCAGGCTCCCTTCGTTTCAGCCGATCGTCCGGCGGTTTTCCGAGCAACTCCACGCCGCCGGGTTGTCGCTGCACGCGCAGCTCGTCCGCGCCGCCGGCGTGCGAGCGCAGGATGGTGCGCCGCTGTTCTCGCGCGTGCTCGTTACCGGTTTCGATGGCGCGCATTGGCCGCACTGGTCCGTGCTGCACGCAGGAGTAGCCGCGGCTCAGAACGCCACCGTCCTGCTTCAGTATCCCGAGGCCGATCTGGACGTAGACAGCTCCTGGATCGGTTCATGGGAGGAAGTCATCGGCGAGGCGACGGACGTTGGCGCACGGCGCAGTAGTTCGTCCGACAGCTTCTTCAGCGAAGAGGAGATGCGCGGCCTTGGCCGCTCGAAACGCGAATGCACTTTTCTCGTCGGCGCTGACACGCCGGAGCAGGCCGAAGCTGTCGCAATGCAGTGCGTGCGCTTCCTTGCGCAACCGGCCTGCACGCGCATCGGCGTCGTCTTCGCGGCGGCCGGATCATTGACGCGCCGCGTCGCGAGCGCGCTCGCCAGACTCGAGATCCCGCACAATGATGGCATCGGCCATTCCGTGCCTGGCATCTTCGAATCGGCCGAGTGGCAGGCCTGGCTCCAACTGCAGAGCGGTCCGCGCATCAATTCGCTCCTGCGATTCATCAACGCATTACGGGAGCGCGACAAGCTCTTCCCGAAGCTGCACATGCCGCGTTTCGAGCGCGCGCTTCGCTCCGCCTACGCGGAAGTGTTGATCGACGATCTCGACATCATCCGGCAGCTCTGCGCGAGCGGCGACGGCAGCACGCGAGACTCGATCGCCGATGTGATCGGCTCGATTCCCTTCCTGCCACGCCGCGCTTCGATGGCTGAGTTTCTTCAAGCGACGAAACACGCTTTCGATGCACTCGGATGGAAAACGCAATGGCTGGAGATCACGCGCCGCCTTGACGAGCGAGTTACCACTCTCGCCGCTGAACTCTCGCGCGCGCTCTACTTGAGGTGGCTGGGTGAGGTTGCGACCACTTCGGCCAGAGCGCGCGACGCAGCCGGCGAGCATCCATATGCCCGTGTGCAGTTGCTAAGCGTGCCGGAAGCGCACGGTCAGGAATGGTCGCATCTGATCTTCGCCGGATGGAATGAGGGCTCGTGGCCGCCACCAGCGGCCGGCGAATTCGTTCGCGAAGACGACATCGCATCTTTCAACACCAGCATCCGCCAGCTCAACCGCCGCGCCGCGCGCGAAGGTCGTCAGGGCGAAGGCCACAGCGTGGTCCGCGAGGGTCACAGCCTCTACCTCGGGCCCGCGGAGCAGCGTCAGATCGCGCTACGCCAGTTTG
>DATHXZ010000497.1:0-2398 GCA_035459405.1 Chthoniobacterales bacterium | reverse complement strand
ACGGTAGGGCTTGGCATGCCCGTGGGCTCCGGCTGCGCTGTCGGTGGCGCAGCAGAGAGTGAACCAGCCGCAACGATCGCGGCCGTTAACGAGAGAATCAGACGTTGCATGAGTGGGGAATTGGACACGAGGCGCGCGAGCGCTGTTCAAACGTAATCCGCGGACGAATCGCAGCAAACGCGCGCGGCACGTGCTTCCGCCGTGCAACTCTGATCCCGTTGTTTATCATCGCCGCGTGACGCGGCGACTATGCATGCAGCAGCAGTCGCGATTCTGCTCGCGAGCGGCGCTGGCGACGCCTTAGCGAGCGGCGCCATCTTTTCGGCTGATGGCGGGCACATTTATGCGATCAGCGACGCCGGCCGACTGAGCCACATCGATCTCGGCGCACAAACGCTCGCAAAATCTCTGCGCCTCCCCCGATGGCGCAAAGGTGTATTCCGCGAGCGGTCTCAGCACTTGTTGATTGAGCACGGCCAGCTGCGGGCTCTTGAACTCACGCAGCAATAACCGCGGAAGGCCCCCGCTGAGGCGTCGCCAGATCTGCGGCGGCCCACTTTCATTGACACGATAGTTAAGGCCATTAACTTTCGCGCCACACAGAAAATGGTCACACTTGCCGCGGGCAAATCGGATGGGAAAGAGTTCGTCTCGCACGCGCCCGGCTATTGGCGGGATGTGCCTGCCGAGCAGTGGAACGACTGGAAGTGGCAGCTGAAAAATCGCATCACTTCGCTGGCGCAGCTCGAGCAGCATCTCCAGCTCTCGGACGATGAGCGGAATGGCGTGTTGCTGTCAGGAACGAAGCTTGCACTCGCCGTCACGCCGCACTTTTTCAACCTGATCGAGCGCGATAATCCCGATTGCCCGATTCGCCGGCAGGTGATTCCGCGCGTCGAGGAAAGCTGGACGTCGCCGTACGACATGGCGGACCCGTGCGGGGAAGACTCGCATATGCCGGTGCCGGGTCTCGTGCACCGCTATCCGGATCGCGTGCTGTTCCTGGTGACGGATCGCTGCGCGAGCTACTGCCGCTATTGCACCCGCAGCCGCGTGGTGAGCGGAGTGGGGGAACAGGAGCTGCACACCGAGTTCGATGCGGCGTTCAAGTATCTCGAAGAGCACACTGAGATTCGCGACGTGCTCCTCTCAGGCGGCGATGCGCTATTGTTCAGCGACAACAAACTCGAAGGCATCCTGAGCCGCCTCCGTGCAATCAAGCAAATCGAGTTTCTCCGCATTGGCACGCGCGTGCCGATATTCCTGCCACAGCGGATTACGCCTGAGCTTTGCCAGATGCTGCAGAAATACCATCCGCTGTGGATGAGTGTGCACGTGAATCATGCGCGCGAGTTAACGACGGAAGTGAAAGCCGCGCTCGAGCTGCTCGCGAATCATGGCATTCCGCTCGGCAACCAGAGCGTGCTGCTAGCGGGAGTGAACGACAATCTCGAGACAATGCGCACGCTCGTGCACAAGCTCCTGATGTGCCGGGTCCGCCCGTACTACATCTACCAGTGCGATCTCATCAATGGCTCGTCGCACCTGCGCAGCTCAGTCGCTAGAGGGATCGAGATCATCGAAGGCCTGCGCGGCCACACGACCGGCTATGGCGTGCCGCAATTCGTGATCGACGCGCCGGGCGGCGGCGGGAAGGTGCCGATCAATCCCGGATACGTCCTCTATCACGACAACGAGAAGATCGTTATCCGGAACTACGAAGGCGAGATCTTCGAGTATCCCGAAACCGGCGATCAACGCGTGAACTTCGCGCCCGCGCGCGAGTATCACGACGAGTATCTCTACTCGTAGCCCTCTCGCGCTCGCTTCTTATCTGCGCCCGCTTGCTGTCATTCCGACTGGCGCGGAGCGCAGTCGAGGCATCGTGTTCTTTCCTCTGAGTACCCACTTTGTGTCCGGAGGAAGCAAGCGATGTCCGCCGACCGACGGATTCGTCCTTCGGCAAATCTCGAGTTCGCTCGCCATGACAGGCATGGTCGGCGACACGGACAAATTGCGTCTGCCGTAGCGTCAATCAGGGGCGGCTGATTTCGTCTATCAGCTGCTGCCATGCTGCGCTGACGATCGTGTCATGCGTCGCGCCTTCGAACGGGATGAAGCGCGCGATGCCCGGCGCTGACGCGGCGAGCTCTCGGCCCATGGTGGTTGGGATCAGGTTATCGGCAGTGCCGTGCAGGATTGTGATGCTCGGCGGCGGTTCGCGCTTCGCGAGTTCCTGAACACTCGAGCGATTGTCGTAATTCTCGATCAACAAATATGACGCGGGTTTGCTGAAAAGGCGCGCCGCCACTTCGCGCAACGTGGTGAATGGCGCGACGAGCACGACGCGCTGCACAGGGTGCTCGCCGGCAAAATCCAGCGCGGCTGCAGCGCCGAG
>DATHXZ010000496.1:0-4774 GCA_035459405.1 Chthoniobacterales bacterium | reverse complement strand
CGGCCCAGCTGCCGTGGAAAAACAGCCCGCGTGACTGCCTCGGCGTCTCCAGTTCCGCGCCACATCGCCATCATCATGGATGGCAACGGCCGCTGGGCGCAGAACCGCGGTCTCCCTCGCATCAAAGGCCACCAGCAAGGTGCAGAGGCGGTCCGCGAGTCTGTGGAAGCGTGCGGAGACCTGCGGGTGGAATTTTTGACGCTCTACGCGTTTTCGGCCGAGAACTGGCAGCGTCCGAAGGCAGAGGTCATGGCCTTGATGCATCTGCTTGAGCAGTTTCTGAAGGAGAAGACGCCCGAGCTGCTCGAGAAAAACGTGCGACTGCAGGCGATCGGCCGATTGACGGACTTACCCGCCAGCTGCCAGCGCCAGCTACATCGTTCGATCGAAGCGACGTCGGGGAATGACGGACTCACGTTGATCCTCGCGCTGAGTTATGGCGCGCGGCTTGAGATCATCGATGGCATCAAGAGCCTCATCCGCGAGATCGAGGCCGGCCACATCGACAGCGCGATGATCGATCCGGAGATGTTCAGCAAGCACCTCTACACGCGTTATTATCCGGATCCCGATCTGCTCATCCGCACCTCGGGCGAGATGCGGCTATCGAATTTCCTCCTCTGGCAGCTCTCCTACACGGAGATGTATGTCACGCCGAAGCTCTGGCCGGATTTCACAAAGCCGGACCTCTTCGCCGCGGTGGAAGATTTCCAGCAACGGCAGCGACGCTACGGGCTGGTGTTGTAGCACAGGCATCTTGCCTGTGGGGCCACCCGGCTTCTAGCCGGGTGTTTTCTGCAGTCGTACGCACCGGGCGAAGGCGCCCGGAGGCCCCACAGGCGCGACGCCTCTGCTACACGAACGCCGCCGCAACGGAGTCTGCGAGCAGTCTCCCTCTTCTCGTCAGGACAAACACGCCGTCGCGCCGCTCCATCAGTCCAAGGTCCACAAACTCCTGCCGTTCCGCAGGCCAGCGATCGAGCCACTCCGCGGGAACTCCAAACCGCGTCCGCAATGACAGCGCGATCTGCTCCGCGCGCTTCATCTCCGGCGTGAGCGCTTCAGTCGTCGCAACGGCCGACTCTCCGCGGAGCACGCGATCAGCATACGCGCGGTAATCGGCCACGTTCTGCCACCGCTGCGACCCCACGGTCGAAAACGCGCTGGGCCCGATGCCGATGTAATCGTGGCCTGCCCAGTAGCCTCGGTTGTGCAGGCACTCGTGACCGGCGCGCGCGTAGTTCGAGATTTCGTATTGCGTGTAGCCGGCGTTTTCGAGAATGCGATGCGCCGCTTCGAAGAATCGCGCATCGCTCGACTCGTCCTGCCGGTATTCGCCACGCGCATGGCGCAGGAAAAATTCCGTGTCCTCTTCATAGGTGAGGCAATAAGCAGAGATGTGATCCGGCTGGAGCGAGACCGTGCGCTCCAGCGTCTGCTCCCACTGCGCGAGCGTCTGACCCGGCAGCCCGAACATGAGGTCGATGCTCACGCTCGGAAATCCTGCATCGCGCATGACGTGGTAGGACGCTTCCGCCTGCGCCGCGTTGTGCTCCCGACCGAGCAGCGCCAGCAGATCATCATCCCACGACTGCACGCCCAGGCTGATGCGCGTCACACCGCGCGCTTTCAACAATGCAGCCTTGCGCGCCGAGACGCTGCCCGGGTTGGCCTCAACGGTCCATTCCGCGAGCGCACGCAGATCGACGCACTCGTGAAAACCGGAAAGCACGACATCGAGCTGCGCAGTGGAAAGCGCAGTCGGGGTGCCGCCGCCGAAGAAAATCGTGTGCGGCGCGAGCTCGAACCTGCTGCGCGCCGCCTCGAGTTCGCTCATGATCGCGTCGCAAAAACGCTGCGTTTGAGCGGGATCGGCCCGCTCCTTGTAGAACGCGCAGTACGGGCAAATGCGCGCGCAGAACGGAATGTGCACGTAAACGTGTCGCACTGCGCCGGCTGGAGTTCGATGTTGGACGTCGCAGGTTGGACGTTGAACGTTCCCCTCTGTACCCACGCTCGAATATCTTGCTCTTCCGACTTTTAGCGCTGCTTTTTTTCTGCGCCACTGTAGCCGGGGACGCTGTCCCCGGCCCGTCGCAAGACGAGGCCGCAAGCCCGGCCGAGGACAGCGTCCTCGGCTACAATGTGCCAGCGCCGCCGCCAACCTCGGTCGTGTATTCGGTTCACGATCCTGCCGCGATCAAACAATTCCGCAGCAATGCCCGCGTCGTCCGCAATATGGTCGATCGGCTCGTGCTTGCGGTCAGCGGGCAGTCCGACATTGCAAAGGCGTGGGCGAGCCTTGTCACGCCCGAAGACAGAATAGGGATCAAGATTTCTGCCGCAGGCGGCGAGCTGTTCACGACGCAGCGCGATGTTGTGAACGCGATCGTCGAGGGCCTCGCCGCAGCCGGTCACAAGCGAGAGAGCATCATCGTCTGGGATCGCGACCTCAGCCGGATCAAGGGCGCCGGATACGGCACCGAATCCTACCAGCTCAGATCAGTCGAACCGCGCGACGGCTATGATGCCGAGGCATCCTTCACCGCGCCTTTAACCGGTAAGCTCGTCTGGGGCGACCTGCTCTACATCCCGCGGAAAGGAGAAAACCCGATCAACCCCGACAGCGAGAACACGAGCAACGCCAGCCATTTCGCTAAAATCGTCTCGAAGCAGGTCACCAAGGTCATCAACGTGCCAGTGATGAGCGACAACGGACAGGCTGGAGTGGCAGGTTGCCTCTACAACATGACCGTTCCGAACGTGGACAACTGGCGCCGGTTCCTGCAATTCGGCGGCGTCGGCGCCTATGCGATGGCCGAAGCGTACCACCATCCGATCGGCGGCAAAAAGGTGGTGCTGAACATCATGGATGGGCTCGTCGCGAGCTATGCCGGCGGGCCGCAGTCGCACCCGAACTACTCAGTCCATCATGCGACGCTCCTTGCCAGCAGGGACCCGGTCGCGGTCGACGCGCTGGCGCTGGAACGAATCGAACGCTGGCGCGCGAATGCAAAGCTGCCGCCGATCGGCGAACGCGCAGCGCACGTCGCGATGGCGGGGCAATTCGGGCTCGGCAATGCCGATCGGGCGCGCATCCGAGTGCAAGAGGTGTCACGTTGAGCAGCCCGCGCGATGCCACCGCAATGCAGCTCAGCGGCGCCATTCTCCGTTCCGTCTCGCGCTCGTTTTACCTGTCGATCCGAATGCTGCCGCGCGCGATGCGCGATCCCGTCGCGCTTGCGTATCTCCTCGCTCGCGCGACGGATACGATTGCTGACACGACAGATGTGGACGCCGCGTCCCGCATGCAGCACCTGGCGCGGCTGGCGGAAATCATCCAGACGCGTGAGCCTTCTGAGTCCGCTGTTGCGCTCCGCAATGCGATCGCTCCGCTGCAGACGAATGCGTCCGAACGCGCGCTGATCGAAGCGTTGCCGCAATGCATCGCATGGCTGCGCGCGAGCGACGCGGCGGATCGCGCCGATATCCAACGCGTGCTGGCGTTGATCAACAGAGGCCAGGCTCTGGACGTCGAACGCTTCGGCAATCCGCACCGCGTGGTCGCATTGGAAACGGCGGCCGAGCTCGATGAATACACATACCTCGTCGCGGGATGTGTCGGCGAGTTCTGGACGACCGTCAGCTTCCGCAAGCTGGCGAGGTTCGCCGACCGATCTCGCGAGGAGATGATCGCGCTGGGTGTGCGCTACGGTAAGGCACTGCAGTTGATCAATATCTTGCGCGACATCGGGGACGACGCGCGCGTCGGCCGATGCCATTTGCCGGAGGAGCAGCTACGCTCGACAGGGATTGCGCCGGGTGAAATCGGCAGCGGTCCTGCGGCCGTCGCGGCAGTTTTGAAGCCCTGGCAGCACCAGGCGGATGAAGGGCTCGAGGCGGGAATCGAATATGCCTGCGCAATCCGCTCGCCGCGCGTTCGTCTCGCCACCGCTCTACCGGCCCTGATCGGCGCGCGCACGCTCGCTTTACTTCGCGCGGCGGGCGCCACGGCAGTTCCTCAAACGGTCAAAGTCCCTCGGTCGGAAGTTCGGCGCATCCTGCTGACCACAACTGTGAGCTTGGCCTCGCCCGGAGCCTTGCGTCGCAGTTTCGTGCGCTGCAGCGGCGGTCTATGACCGCCGCACCTGTGTAGCGGTGCTTGTGTCAAGCACCGGGCGGACGGCGTTGAACTCGCGAGGAACAGGCGCTTGACACAAGCGCCTCTACATCGGCGGTCATAGACGGCCGCTACAGGAAATAGCGGCGCTGCTTTTCGCTGATCGGGCGACTGATCCGTTCCAGCACCATCAGCATATCTTCCCAGACCTTCCGTTTCTCGGCGGGCGTCTGATTTCGCAGCAGATAGGATGGGTGATAAGTGATCATCAGCGGCGTCTGCTGGTACGTGTGCCACTTACCGCGCAGGTCGCGCATCGCGCCACGCGTGCCGAGCAGGCCTTCGACGGCTGTGGCTCCGAGCGCGACGAGCACCTTTGGCTGGACGATGTCGATCTGCTCCGCGAGATAGGGGAGGCACGTCTGCATCTCGTCGAGCGTTGGTGGACGATTGCCTGACTGCCCGCGCGGCATGTCGGGCCGGCATTTCAGCACGTTCGCGATGTACACTTCCTCGCGCTTGAATCCCATCGTCTCGATGATCTTCGTCAGCAGCTGCCCGGCGCGCCCGACGAACGGCTCCCCCTGCGCATCCTCATCCGCGCCCGGCGCTTCGCCGATGAACATGATCTCCGCGTCTGGATTTCCCACGCCG
>DATHXZ010000495.1:0-1531 GCA_035459405.1 Chthoniobacterales bacterium | reverse complement strand
CCATGAGCACACCCGACCCGAGCTGCGTCGCAACGACAGCTGCATCGGTAACAGCAACTGCTCCGATCACCACTATCCAGGTGCGCCGATGTCTCAGACAGAAGCGCTGCCTGCACGACGTCGCGCGGCGAACGTCCAGCGATGCGCAGTCACCCAGCCGATCGCCGAGATAAATTAACCACGCAGTCAGGAAGAGCGCGGCCATTGCCGCAGTCGACATCGACGCATCGACGCTCTCTCCAAAGAGCCACAGCCAGCTCACCGCGACCATCGGAGCGTCGAGGCACACCGCGTTCATCCATACGAGCGGCGAGATCCGATTCCTCTGCGGAAGCGCGCGCCGCGGGCTGAAGCTCTTGCTCGCCGGAGCGTCGATCATGCGTTAAACTCCACGCGCACGCGGCCACTTCCCACGCCTATGAATTCGAACAACGGCATCTCGATGGATAATGCGGCAGTCGCCGCGCTCCCGAAACATCTGCTGCAATTCGCGGTCGACCAGCGATACGATGAATACACGCCGGTCGATCATGGAGTTTGGCGGTTCATCATGCGCCAGAACACGTTTTTCCTGAAGGAATACGCGCACAAAGTTTACTTCCAAGGCCTGCTCGAGACCGGCATTTCTTTCGAGCGCATTCCGCGCATCGACGAGATGAACGAAATCCTCGGCCGCATCGGCTGGGGTGCGGTGGCGGTGGATGGTTTTATCCCGCCCGCGGCGTTCATGGAATTCCAAGCCTACAAGGTGCTCGTGATCGCATGCGACATGCGGCAGATCCACCACATCGAGTACACGCCCGCGCCGGACATCGTCCACGAGGCCGCCGGGCACGCCCCGATCATCGTCGATCGCGAGTATTCGGATTACCTTCAGCGCTTCGGCGAAGTGGGCGCAAAGGCGATGCAATCGCGGAAAGACTTCGAGCTGTATGAAGCGATTCGCCATCTCTCGATCCTGAAGGAGCTGCCGAATCCGGACCCCGAAGAGCTGCGCCACGCCACGCATGAAGTCGAATACAAGCAGGCAAATCTCGGCGCGCCGTCGGAGATGGCGCTCCTCTCGCGCCTGCATTGGTGGACGGTGGAATACGGCCTCATCGGCACGCTCGACAAGCCGAAGATTTACGGCGCCGGGCTGCTGTCATCGATCGGCGAATCGGTGAGCTGCCTCGAGCCGAACGTGAAGAAGCTCTCGTATTCGGTCGACGCCGCGCAGCAGGCTTTCGATATCACCACGAAACAGCCGCAGCTCTTCGTCTGTCGCGATTTCCAGCACCTGAGCGATGTGCTTGAGGAGTTCGCGAGCAAGATGGCTTACCGCGTCGGCGGTCTCGAAGGCCTGAACAAGGCGATCGAGTGCAAGCGCGCTGCGACGGCGCAGTATTCGTCAGGTCTGCAGGTCACGGGCGTGTTCACCGAAGTGTTCACGGACGAGAACCAGCAGCCGATTTACATGCGCACGAGTGGACCGACAGCGCTGGCCTACGACTACAAGCAGCTGGACGGTCACGGAAAAGATTACCACGCG
>DATHXZ010000494.1:0-5599 GCA_035459405.1 Chthoniobacterales bacterium | reverse complement strand
CGCCATCCCGATGACGATCGCGCGCTGCTCTTCATGTCCGGCCGGCACGGCGACCTCGACATCCGCGGGCGTTTCCTGCAAATGGCTCGACTTCCTCTCCAACGTGAACCTCGACCGTTTCCGGAGCGAACTTCACTCATCGGATACGTTCAGCCAAGGTCGGCAGGTCAACGAAACGAAAGAGCGGCGACCCGCGTCAGGCGCCCGGTCGCACGTGTGCTCGAACCGCAGAACGCCGGCCACTTCACCCGCAAGTGCTCCAGCGAGAGCACGTTCTTCGCGACTGCCGCGTCCGGAGCTGTGGCGAGATAGTCGCGAAGGTGTCGCCGCCCCGCCCTAACACTCGCCCCATCCCTCGACGTCCAGACACGCAGGAGGGGTGATTCTGGCGCGGAGCGGCAGCTGCCGGCCGCTTCGCGAGCTTGCTGCCGATTCGAGCGCTCTGCGTCCAGGCAATGCCCCTGACCGCGAGCAAGCCTGGGATTTGCGCTGGAGGTTTTTGCCATCGTGCCCGTATGCTGCGTCGCATGCACAAAACGCTCGCAGCAGCGGATCTTTTGTCTCGTTAGATGCTGCGCGTACGTCACCGTAGCGAATGAACTGCCCCACCTGTCGCGGAATCGTGGCCAGCAACGCTCCTGCATGTCCGCGATGCGGACACGACTTTACAAGCCAGCGCCGGCAGGAAGCGATTGGGCACGCGCTCGCCGCAGTCACGATCGCGGCCGCGCTCGCCATCGCTGCATTAGTCGTCCTCTCGCCCGGCATCATTGTCAACGTTTTGCGCGGTCGCTATAAGGACCGGCGACGAAATCTCATACTTGAGGCGGTTCGCGACCTGCAGACATGGCTCATCTCAATGCCGATTGCAGCTGTAGTCTTCCTGCTGCTCCGAATTTCTGGCGTATTCGCGCCGTCAGTAGACGATTCGCAGAGTCACGCTGCCGCCGCTTCTGGTGCACCGACCGAGCAGCCACTAATTCGGCGAGCCGTTGCGGTTCCCGTCGCTGCGCAGAGTTATTCGCCGAGTTTTCGCTCTCCAGCGTCTCCATCTGCCGATGATCCACATGCAAGCGTCACACCAGCATGGTCGGGCGAGCCGTATCCGAGTGCTCCACCCGCAGCTTCAGCTCTTGAGGTGCTGTACACTGTGGCAGGTGTGCCCGGCGGTGACGCACTGAACGTCCGCTCTGGGCCAGACTCGCGATACCCGATAATCGAACGTCTACCAAATGGATTTGGTAGCATTCGTGTGCTTGGTGCTCCCGTTCCCAACGGAAACACGCGCTGGGTGAGAATCTCATTTGCAGGTCGCACCGGATGGGTAAACAGAGACTATTTAAGCACCGATTGAGAGTAGCCGAAACAGTTAACGCGGCGATGCAGGCTGACCGCACGCAAGCCTGCGATTTACGCTGGAGGCGTTTGCCGTTGTGAGCGTATGCTGGGTGGCATGCACAGAGGGCTCGCTGCATCTGATCTTCTGTCTCATTAGACGTAAAGAGCCACGCCCTCCACCAGCCACCCAACACAAACACGCACATCACCCATGTCCTACTATTGCGAGTATTGCGGCGCGAAGGCGTCCAGCATTTCCAGCCTGACAGGCTCCTCCTGTTTACGGCATCCCAACGGCCCCAACAGGGGTAAGCACGCCCTGTACGAGGGCGACGAAAAGTCGCGATACCAGTGCAAGTTTTGCGGCAGCAGCGCATCAAGCATCTCGAGCCTCACTGGCTCTTCATGCCCGCGCCATCCAGATGGCCCAAACAAAGGAAAGCACGCGCCAGCGCGCTGAGTATGATTGTACCGTTCAGCTCCGTCGAGCACTTGTCGATCAATGAAGGATGTGCGGCGGTAACCGCCGCACCGAAACGCCGCTTGGCAGACGCCAAGCTGTTCGACTTCATCATGCACGACGGCAGGCGCTTCCCGGGCTTCACGGCGTGTACTTCTACTTTGCCGCTGATAGTACGACCTGCCTTTACGTCGGCAAGAATTCCTCGCAGCAGTTCATTGAGCGGATTCCATGGCATTTCGCGGTAAGCGAAGGATCGTGGCAGAACCACTTTTTGGACCGTTACAGAACTCACCATCACTCAGAGTCACTTTTCGAAGCAGCAAAAGCGGCACGGGACTGTTACATTTTGCTGATGCCTGTGCCGCACGAACTCATTGGCAAGGCTGAGCGTTTCTTCCGTGTTTTTCAGCAGCCACGCTTCAACACGCTGTCGTCAGGCAAGCGTCTCACCACGTGGATATCCCCGGAAATGAATTTAGGCGAGGTCGTCCGCAAGGGGTTCTGACGTATGGTCGAGGGCACGTGGTATATCGGCCAGAAGGTTCTTTGCATCGACGCTCGGTTTCACGACGGCATTTGGGAGTGGTGCGTCTCTGTGCCGCGCGCTGGGCACATTTACACCATTCGCCGTATCCAGCTCGGCACAGATGCTTACACCCACGACGGCGGGCTCGGGTTGTTGCTTGAGGAGATCGTCAACCCGAAAACCATCAAAGGGCGGGAAGCGGGCTTTTTTACGTCGCGGTTCCGGCCGCTCTCAGCTTCCGAGCACACCGCCGAGGCCGCTAAGCACGAGGAGTTGGTTTCCGTATCGGTACGCTAAAGTCCAACAATGCGATGCGGCAAACGGCGAGCAGGCGTGCGATCGTGCTGGAGGCGTTTGCCATCGGCAGCGCATGATGCGCGCGACGCACAAACGGCTTGCGGCAGCTGATCTTGTGTCTCCTCTCGGGAGGTCCGGCGATCCGCCTGGCGAACTGCTACGCCGCAACTTTTGCCGCCTTCTCGGGATAGCTGCAATCGCTTTCTCCTTTGGTCTGAACCGTCCGTGCGGCAACCTCGTACTTTCGGATTCGGCGGTCGCCGCGGGGACCACGAACAATCCTGACATCTGTCCAATCGAGGGCCTCGATGCTGAGGCCTCAACGGCGCCGCTTCGCTACACCGTCACGTGTCATCGGTGCGCGGTACACGACCGCTTCGTGGAAGTCGACGGCCAGCAGTTCAGATTTCCAACGCCTTATTCACCCGAGGAAACCGAGTTCTTTACCGAACTTACCGCGATTCTGGATCGGTGGGGAGAGGAAGGGCTGACGCCTGATGAGTTGGACACGGTTTACGAGTTCTCCTACGAAGTCGAGCGGCGGTTCATCTCCCGCGGCGGCTGGAGTTGAGTTGTGAGTCCGGCTATTTCGCGAGTTAGGCGACGCAGCGCTGGCGGCGTATGAAATACATCAAATTTACACCTTGGATCGGCGAGAACTACCGCGAGGCCCCGCTCGGACGACGTGTTCTCGTTCTCGGCGAATCCCATTACTAATGGGAAGATGATGTCCCCATCAACGGCTGCTCCGATCTCACGTCCATCGTGGTACGAGAGCAACTCGGTGGTCAGAACAGAGCGCCGCTGTCGTAGTGCAATAAACCACTACAAACAGTATTCAATGATGTTGTACGTCGTGTTGCGCAGACGCGGTTCCTGCGCCGCCAGCCACTCGTCGAGCTGCGACGGGCGAATGTTTCGCACCTGCACGTCCGCACCGTGCGGCCACCAGTTGAGGAAGTTCTTGATGATTGCCCGCGTCGTCTGCGTGTTCGTCGCGGTGCCGCTGTTCACCGCGATCAGCTTGTTGATCAGCTCGCGCAGCGTGGTCTTCTCGACTGTCTGAATCGACTTTTTCGAGATCAGCAATCCACTGCTTCAGCCGGCGTTCAGCGATCTTCCGATCACATGTTCCGAGACTGTGCTCCCTCCGTTTGCCCCGGACCTTCTTCACGCCGAGGTAGCGCCCAGTGATCGCATTGCGGTACAGGCAGGGGTAGTTCTCGACCTTGACCCACGTGCGCTGGACGGGTGGAGGCTTCCGTCCCGACGTCTTCGACGATCCAGCCAATTGCGCCCCCAGAATTTGCACGGCGGGACCCTGCACCTTCAGTAAGTGAGTGCAAGCATCGCGGATGTATAAGCGGCAGAGTATCAGCACGTTGCGAGTAGACCCTGTTGGACAGTTGGGGACTGCAGCGGACCAGCTGGTCTTTTCTGTTGCTGGAAAATATTTTTGCGCGATAGCTGTTTCCGCCGGTGAAAATGGCTGTTCTGGTGGAACGGCGAGTTCCTCCGCAACGTCGGGAAGGTGGACTTTCCCAGACAGTTGTGGACTCTCCGAGATCCAGCAGGGGGGCAAAACGGGTGGACTGTGGTTCGCGAGGATCACGCGTTCGTCCGCGGAAGCTTTTGGCCGGCAAAAACTTCGGGGTCTTAGCTCAGTTGGTAGAGCGCCTCAATGGCATTGAGGAGGTCAGGGGTTCGAATCCCCTAGGCTCCACAAAATTTGGCTGGCCGTCGTGATGATCACTGCCTCGCAATCTTCTTCGCACCGCATCACGGAAAACATTGAACAGTGGGTGACGCAGTTCGAGCGCGACGGGTTTCTCGCCTTGCGCGGCTACTTTTCAGCGGACGAGATCGATTGCGCGATTGCCGCCACGAACAACGCCCTGCGCACACACGCGGGAGAAGTGGTCGTGGATGATCTCGCAATCAACGAGCGCACTTTTCTAGCGACAGCGCGTGATCCACAGAACGGGCGGTTCAAGTTTAACGATCTTTATCTGCTGCTCGATGAGCTGCGAGCACTCGCGCTGGCGCCGGAGCTCAGCCTCCTTCTCAAGCGTCTCCTCGGCGGCCGCACGCCGGTTCTCTGCTACAGCCTCACGTTCGAGCACGGCAGCGGACAGCCGATCCACATCGACTCGCTGTACATGACGCCGAAAACGCCGTCGCATTTGCTCGCGACGTGGATCGCACTCGAGGACGTGCATCCGGATGCCGGACCGCTGGTTTATTACCCCGGCAGCCACAAGATCCCGCTCTACCGGTTCGAAGATGGCACGCATCACGCACGGCAGGAGGAGATGGATGCGTGGACGGCTTACATCACGGGCGAGATGGCACAACGCGGCATCGCGTCGCAGACGTTTATCGCGCGAAAAGGAGACCTCTTCATCTGGCACTCGGACCTTGTGCACGGCGGCAGCCACATTGGCGATCCGACGAAAACGCGCCGCTCGCTTGTCTGCCACTACCTCACGGAGCAGGACATCCGGCGGACGAAAAACCCTCAGCTTCGCGAATTCAATGGCGCTTACTGGCTCGATCGCCTGCAGCCGCCCGTCTACACGGCGCCTGATCGGTTCGGACCTGATCTCCCGTTTCCAGAAGAGCTATATCTCCGCAGACATCCGGACGTCCGCGCGGCCGTCGAGAACGGCAGCATCCCCTCTGGTTTCTACCACTACGAGCGGCACGGCTTCGGGGAGAAGCGGCCGATCTGACGCGCCAGATCGCGCTTGAGGCCCACGCCCTCGAGCTACTGGGGCGCTTCGTAGACGACCTCGCCGCCGATCACCGTCATCACGCAGCGCGTCTTGAGGATTTCCGCTTCGGGAATCTTCATGATGTCGGCTGAGAGCACGGTCAGATCGGCGAGCTTGCCGGTCTCGATCGTGCCGCGCTCCTTCTCTTCGAAGGCGGCAAAGGCGGGCCAGACAGTGAACATCTTCAGCGCCTGCTCGCGC
>DATHXZ010000493.1:0-2648 GCA_035459405.1 Chthoniobacterales bacterium | reverse complement strand
CGACGTGCGTGCACCGGTGTCAGCGTCAGCAGCCTGCGAGATGGTAACAATCAACGCGGACGCAGCCGGATGGTTGGGTGCCGTCGGGCTCGCACCGCACGCGCCGTTCACTGCATCAGCAGAGTTGTACGCGGAAGTTGCACGGCTTGCTCATGCTCGCGATTTGCGCGCGACGACGCATCTCGCTGAGTCGCGCGAGGAGATGGAGATGTTTCGCGACGGACGCGGAGCGCTGTTCGAGTTCATGAAGGCGATCGGCAGGCCGATGAACGACTGCGGAAGCACGTCGCCACTCGCGCTGCTTTCTCGCACGGGCATTCTCGACGCGCGCTGGATCATCGCGCATCTGAACGAGCTCACGCCCACTGATCTCGCCGTCCTCGAGACCGGACCGAAGTTTCACATCGTTCATTGCCCACGCAGTCACGCGTACTTCGACCATTCGCGTTTTCGTTTCGCAGAGTTGCGCGCGCTCGGGTTCAACATATGCCTCGGCACCGACAGCCTCGCGAGCAATCACGACCTGAGCCTCTTCGCGGAAATGCGCGCGTTCACGCAAAATGAGCCATCACTTTCCCCGCGTGAATTATTGGAAATGGTGACGGTGAACGCAGCCGCTGCGCTCGGTCAGCGCGAAGCTCTCGGGATGCTCCGCGCCGGGTTCGCCGCTGACCTGATTGCCGTGCCGTGGCATGGTCGCGCGTCAGCCTTGCTCGAAGAGCTGATTTCCCACGATGAGAAAATCGGTTGGCTGATGGTCGGAGGCACAGTCAAATCGACGCGATAACTGGCCTCTCGTTTCTGCTTCCATTTTCTCAATTCTGAAAGTATTCTCCGCTCTGCGATTATGGCGAAGATCATCATTATAGACGACGAACCGGCAATGGTGGAGGTCATCGTGACACTCTGCCGGGAGAAGGGACATCAGGTTTTTCCGTTCAACTCCGCGCCGCGCGCCGTCGAGCAGCTCGACTCGATCGCGCCGCAAGTCGTCATCGCTGACATCAAGATGGAGACGATGACGGGCTTCGATGTTCTCCGCCATATTCGTGAGCATCATCGGCAGACCGCGGTCATCCTGATCACCGCGTACGCGTCCGTCGAGACAGCGGTCGAGGCGATGAAGATGGGCGCATACGATTACGTGACAAAGCCGTTCAAGATCGACGAGCTGCAGATGACGGTGCAGCGCGCGCTCGATTACCAGGCCGCGCTCCGCGAAAACGTCTATCTGCGGAAGGAGCTGAAGAACCGCTATCGGTTTGAGAACATCGTCGGCACGAGCCGCAAGATGCAGCAGGTCTACAACCTGATTAACAAAGTCGCTGACACCGACAGCACGGTGTTGATCCAGGGCGAAAGCGGCACCGGCAAAGAGCTAGTCGCGCGCGGGCTGCACTTCAACAGCAACCGCCAGCATCATCCGTTTGTCGCGATCAACTGCAGCGCGCTTCCCGAGAACCTGCTCGAGTCCGAATTATTCGGGCACAAAAAGGGCGCCTTCACGGGAGCGGTGGCGGACAAGCGCGGGCTCTTCGAAGAGGCGAATCTCGGGACGATTTTCCTCGACGAGGTGAACTCGATGGCGACCTCCCTGCAGACGAAACTGCTGCGCGTTTTGCAGGAACGCGAGGTGCGGCGCGTCGGCGACAACAAGAGTACGCCGGTCAACGTGCGCGTCGTTGCCGCGACCAACGAGCCGCTTCAGCCGAAGATGAAGGACGGCACGTTCCGCGAGGATCTTTACTACCGCCTCGCGGTCATTCCGGTCGAAATTCCGGCACTGCGTGAACGGCTCGACGACGTACCTCTACTCGTGAATCACTTTCTGCAGAAGCAGGCCAGCGCGGCTGGCGGCGAGCCGAAGAAGATTGATCCAGCTGCGGTGGACGTGCTCTGCCACTACGATTATCCGGGCAACGTCCGCGAGCTTGAGAATGCGATCGAGCGTGCGTGTGCGCTGTGCGACGAAGACATCGTTTTGCCGAGCGATCTGCCGCCGCAAATCGTCGAGCATGCCCAGGGCGACAAGGCCGAGAAGGCGATCGCTGCGATGCCGATCGGGCAGACGCTCGACGAATTCATCCAGGCCCAGGAACGCGGCTATATTGATGCGACGCTGGCACACGCCGGCGGCTCGCGTGAGAAGGCGGCGAGCATGCTTGGCATCAGCATGGCGACGCTCTACCGCAAGGTTGAGCCGAAGAATAAGAAGTAGTCGCCTGGCGGGCGAATTGTTAGCAAGCGGTTCAGACCGCCCGTCACTGCATGCCGGTGAAGCAGGACACGGTGTCTCGCTTCGGCGGTAGGTGCGGCTAGCGGTATGTTACACCGACGCCGCGTCGCGGCGGCCGAAACGAACTAACTACGTTTGGTGTAGATGCGGATCTGGTCCGCGGCTTTCTGGATCTCGTCGAGCTGCTGCAGCGTGGCCTGCTGCTTCTTCAGCGTCTCGTCGTTCGCGGCCTTCAGGTCCTGCAGAACCTTCAGTGTTCCCGCTGCCGAGGTGGCATTTCCGGGCGCCACTTGAGTCGGGTGGGCGGCTGGGGTCGGCGCAGGTCCGGCAGCTTGCACGATCATCGGCGCGGACGTCTGCGCGAACGAGGCGCTGAACGCGACCGTAAGCGCGGCGAGAAGAGAGAATGTGG
>DATHXZ010000492.1:0-3806 GCA_035459405.1 Chthoniobacterales bacterium | reverse complement strand
TCTTCCTGCATCAGGTGCAGGTAATGCGAAATCATCATGATGCCGTTGCGCGCCGCGATACCGGCGAGCGTGATCAAACCGACGAGTGTCGCGATCGACATCGTGCCGCCCATCAGCCAGATGCCCACGATCGACCCGATGAGCGCCATCGGGATGTTGAGCATGATCTGCACGGCAAACATCGCGCTTTTGAAGTGCGCGTAGAGCACGACGAACATCCCGACGAGCGAGAAGACGCTGAGGAATGCGATCAGACGTGACGCGCTCGCCTGGCTCTCGAATTGCCCGCCGTACGTGATGTAGTAGCCCGGCGGCAACTCAACCTTCTCGGCGACCACGCGCTGCAGTTCATTCACCGCACCGACGAGATCGCGTCCGGAGACGTTCGCCGCCACGTAAATGCGGCGCTGCACATCCTCGCGGTTGATCTGGTTAGGCCCTTTCGCCTCCTCGACCTGAGCGAGCTGCCCCAGCGGAACAACGACACCGCTCGAGGTGTCGACCGGGATCTGCCGGATCGCTTCCGGGTCATTGCGCGCCTGATCGGTGAGGCGGAGGACGACGTCGAAGGTTCGATTCCCCTCGAGTACCTGCGACACGGTTTTTCCCTGCATCGCGAGCTCGGCGTACTCGGCCACTTCGCCGGCCATCAGCCCATAGCGCTGCGCCTGGTCGCGATCGATGCGCACGTGCACCTGCGGGATCATGACTTGCGGCTCGGTAAAGATGTCGGCCATTCCGCGCACGCTCTTCATCGCGGCCTCCACTTCGGCGGCCTTCGCGCGGAGCACGGCGAGATCCTGGCCGAAAACCTTCACTGCCACCTGGGCGCGCACGCCGGAGAGCACATGGTCGATCCGGTGCGAGATCGGCTGGCCGATGCTCGTGGCAACGCCGGGGATTTGATCGAGCTTCCCGCGGATGTCGTTCAGGATTTCTTCGCGACTGCGCTCGGACGCCCGCAGCTCGGTGTCGATCTCGTTGTAATGCACACCCTCGGCGTGCTCGTCCAGCTCCGCGCGCCCGCTGCGGCGCCCTGCCTGCTTCACTTCCGGCACCTGCAGCACGAGCTTCTCGGCCAGCCGGGCGATGCGATTGGATTCGGCTAACGAGGAGCCGACCGGGAGGAACAGATTGATCGTCAGGCTGCCTTCATTGAAAGGCGGGAGAAACTCGCGTCCGAAGAATGGCACCGTTGCGAGCGCGCCGAGGAAGAGCATGGCCGAGGAGACGAGAACGAGCGCCTGATGGCGAAACCCAACAGCGAGCACCTTCGCCTCCAGATTCTTGATCCCGCGCACGAGCCACGAATCCTTCTCATGCGCCATACGCTTCATGCGCGGCAAGAGGTACGAGCAGAGCGCCGGCGTGACGGTGAGCGAGACGACGAGCGACGCGATGATGCTGGTGATGTAAGCGATGCCGAGCGGCGCGAAGATCTGTCCTTCGATCCCGCTCAGCGCGAAGAGTGGCACGAAGACAAGGACGACGATGATCGTGGCGAAGACGATCGAGTTCCGCACTTCGCTCGAGGCGCGGTAGATGACTTCGAGCGCGGGCCGCGGATTGGCGAGATGCCGATTCTCGCGCAGACGGCGGAAGACGTTCTCGACGTCAACAATCGCGTCATCGACCAACTCCCCGATCGCGACCGCGAGACCGCCGAGCGTCATCGTGTTGATCGAGATCTTGAAGTAGCGGAACACGAGCACCGTCACGAGCATGGAGAGCGGGATGGCGGTGAGCGTGATGAATGTGGTGCGGAAATTCAGCAGGAAGATGAAGAGGATGATCGCGACCAGGATGGCGCCGTCGCGGAGGGCTTCCTCGACATTGCGGATCGCGTTCTCGATGAACGTGCTCTGCCGAAAGATTCCGCTGTGGATTTTCACCCCGGCAGGCAGGCCTTCCTGGATGTTTCGCAGCTCGGCTTCGACGCGACGGGTGAGCTTGACCGTGTCGGTGCCCGGCTGCTTCTGAACCGTCAGAATCACCGCGGACTTCCCGTCGAGACCGGCGTCGCCGCGTTTGGCCAAAGGTCCGCCAAGTCGCACATCCGCGACCTGCTCCAGCGTGAGCGCGATCCCGTCCTTGCGGTCGGTCGCGATGACGGACTTCTTCAGGTCCTCGAGGTCGTTCACGCGCGCGAGGTTGCGCACCAGCTGCTCGGTGTGCTGGCGCAGGATGAAGCCGCCGGTCGAGTTGACGTTCGCGTTCTTCGTTGCCTCCTCGACATCGTGCAGCGAGATGTTGAAATTGCGCAGCTTGAACGGATCGACCAGCACCTGGTACTGCTTCAGCTCGCCGCCGATCACCGCGATCTGCGAGATGCCCGCCACCGAGAGCAGGCGCTGGCGAATCTGCCAGTCCGCGATCGTGCGCAGGTCCATCGCCGTGACGCCCGGATTATCGCTCGTTACCCCGACGAGCATGATTTCGCCCATGATCGAGGTGATCGGTGTGAGCACCGGTTTGATGCCCGGCGGCAGCTGTTCGGTGACCTGCTGAAGCCGCTCGGTCACGATCTGCCGCGCGATGTAGATGTCCTGATTGAACCCGAACTCGACGAAGACAATGCTCAGCCCGACGGACGACACCGAGCGCACGCGCTGCACGCTGGCCGCGCCGTTCATCGCCGACTCGATCGGGAAGGTGACGAGCGCTTCCACTTCTTCGGGCGCCAGTCCACCGGCTTCGCTGAAGATGGTGACGGTGGGCCGATTCAGATCCGGGAACACGTCCACTGGCAGCTGCGTCAGGATGTAGCCGCCATACGCCGCAAGCAGCGCCGCGAACGCGACCACGAAGAGTCGGTTCCGGAGCGAGAAGCGTATGATCCAGTCGAACATTCGGTGTCGTTACGTGGCGAGCCGCCGTCTTGTGAAAGGGACCGCGTTGTCGTAAAACTTTGGTGTGAGCACGGTCGAAGAGATCCAGAACGCGATCAGGAATCTATCGAAAGACGAGCGCGCGCAGCTGGCCGAGTCACTGCCCGCGCTCGTGCCCGAACTGGACGGCGACGCAGAGTGGGAACGGATCATTAATGATCCGACTCCTTCACCGAAGTTGACTAAGTTTCTCGACGATATTGATGCGCGACTTCGGGAAGATCCCTCGCAATTCCGCGAACTGAATGATGCGGAGTTCAACAAGTACGAGTGAAGTCGTCCGGCGCACCGGAATTTTGGAAGCAATACAGAGCCCTTCCTCCGCCGATCAAAGCGGCTGCCCGCGCGGCATATAAACGATTCCGGGCGAATCCTGCCCACCCGGGTTTGAATCTCGAGAGACTGCGTCGGGATCCGCGCGCCTGGTCGGTGCGTGTTACCCTCGACTACCGTGCCGTAGCCCGTCGAGCTGGCGATCTGTGGGTATGGGTCTGGATCGGTTCGCACAAAGAATTCGATCGACTGTTCCGCGCATGACATGTCGCGGTCTTTTGGCAGGAGACGCAGTATCATAGCGCGCTCGCCGCCTCCGACGGACGCCGGCGCATCAGCGCCATCAGCGATGCACCGAGCGCCAGCCCGCCGATACCCCATGCCCAGCCGGGCAGATGCCTGGCGGAGACGCCGGCGTTCTGCTCGTCGGCGTGGCTGTGGCCATGTTCATCCACCGGCGCGGCGGCTTCCTTTTTGGGACCGGTCGCAAACTGCAGTTGGTAATGCCCTTCGGTGACCACGTTGTCGCCCGGCAGCACGCCTTCGACGATCTCCACCTGGTCGCCGGCCTTGGTCCCGAGCACGACGTTGCGACGCTCGAACGTGTTCCCATCGCGCACGAAGACGAAAAGGTTGCCGAGGTCG
>DATHXZ010000491.1:0-2144 GCA_035459405.1 Chthoniobacterales bacterium | reverse complement strand
ACCTCCACGATCCTGTAGCCGGCGCCTTTGATCAGTGCCGGGATGAAGCGGTGCATCCCTTTGAACGGCACAAGCGCATGCACGCATTCGCGCCGCATTGCCTTCAACGTGCAGCCGGTGTCGCGCACACCGTCCTTCGTGAAACGGCTGCGGACTGCGTTTGCGATCCGGCTCGTCAGACGCTTCACCAGAGTGTCTTTGCGTTGTGCGCGGTAGCCGGCGGCGAGATCCGCGCCGCGATCGATCTCGGCGAGCAGTTTCGCGATGTCAGCGGGATCATTTTGCAGGTCGCCGTCGATCAACACCGCGATCCTGCCATTCGCGGCATGCAGACCTGCATACATCGCGGCGCTTTGGCCCGCGTTCTTCACGAACTGGAGAACACGGATGCGTGGCCCGGCCGCGATCCGAGCGACGGTTGCGTCGCTCGAGCCGTCGTCGACGAAGATGATCTCGTAATCGAGACCCTCGAGTGCGCTGGTCAGCTCTGCTTGCAGGATCGGGACATTCTCCTCCTCGTTGTACAGCGGCACGACGACCGAGACGGCGCGCTCGTCAGGCGGAGCGATCATAGCGGCAGGGTGCGGTAGTTTTTGCAGACGAACACCTGCAGGGTGCGAACGACCTTTCCGTAACGCGCGACTTGAATCGTCGCATGGTGGTCGACGGAGGCGAACGCGGCGCGAATGTTGCGCGCAGCTTCGCGTTTCTCGTTCGCCTGGATGTACATCGCTGAGCGGCCGGCAAAAAGATTCACGCCGTCCTCCTCGGTATAGACGTCGCCTTCGGCCACCGGGCGGCCGGTCGGCGCGGCGACAAACTCGTCGTAGCGGGGCCAGAACGAGAACTGGTTCACGATATCCTGCGACTCGATGATATAGACAGGCGGATGGCGGGGACCTTCGGCGCGTTTGTCGCGGAAGTAGAATGCCAGCTCGGATCCACGATCACGCCCGTCGGCGATCATGAATACGCGCTCGCCGAGCTGCGTTTCGATCTCGCCGCGCATCTGCTCCACCGCGTTTGCCGCGGTCTCCCACCCGCGCATCCTGTCCGCCGGCTCGCGTCGGTTGAACTGCAGACCGGCGCTTCGCAGCAGATCGCTATTCAACGCCGGCAAGCTCATCAACAAGCCGAGCCCAAGCGCCACACCGGCCCAGCGGCGCATGTTCGGCCGCGACTCCAGCCGCTCGCGCCAGTACGAGGCAGCGAGAATCCCGAGGCTGAGAAATGCAAGCCCGTCCCAGTTCGGGTTTGCCGCCTTGTTCACCGAGAGTACGAAGTAGAGCAGAAACACCGGCATCCCACACCAGATGAGGAATGTCCCTTTGAACTGCTGATGCGCGCGTCGCCACGTCCGGACCACTGCCCAGACGAGCCCCAGGAACAGCAGCGGCGAGTAGATGATGAAATGGAGGCCGAGAAACGAGAGTAGCTCGAGCGGGTTGACGCCCGGCGCCTCGTCGAGGCTGCCTCGTGAGCGCAGGTGGAACACCGTCGCCCACGCATGCTGGGCGTTCCAGATGGTGGGCGGAATCATGCAGATGGCGAATGCGCCGAGCAATGCGTAGAGCCCGAGGCCGCGGAACTCGCGGCGAAATCGCGGGACAAGCGCGAGCACCACGACGACTGAGATCAACTGCAGCGCGTTCGTGTACTTGCACAGGAAGCCGAGCCCGATCAGCAGACCGGTGGCGGGCCAGTACCACGAGAACTCCGGGCTGCGCTCGAGCGCGAGCCAGAAGGTGAACATCGCCGCCGCCCAGAAGAAGATCGAGAGCGGGTCGATCGTCATGACGAAGCTGCCGACGTTGAAGATGGGCGTCACGTTCAGCGCGATCACCGTCCAGAATCCGGTCCCCTCGCTGAAGAGCCGCCGCGCGAGATAGTAGAGCAGCAGACTGGTGCCAGCGCCCAGGATTGGGCTCCAGAACCGCACGCCGAATTCCGTCGAGCCGAAGATCGCGGTGCTCGACCAGATCGCGAACGCCACGCCTGGACCCTTGCTGAAGTATGCCGGCGCGAGGCGCTCGGACCACATCCAGTAATGCGCTTCGTCGAACGACAGATCGGTCGTGCCGAGCAGCGTCAAGCGGATCCCGGTGAGCAGCAGAAGGAAGAGCCAGACGGCTCGCGTGGTGCTC
>DATHXZ010000490.1:0-2545 GCA_035459405.1 Chthoniobacterales bacterium | reverse complement strand
GGATTCACCGCAGCGCGCTGAGATCGGGTCGAGCGGCATTCCGCCGACCGACGATCGCGAAGCCGCCATCGTTCGTACCCTTGCGCCAGGCACGTACACCGCGACGGTGCGCGGCGCTGGGGAGACCACCGGCATCGCGCTGGTGGAAGTCTACGACGTCGATGCGCCAGCCGATTCGCGCCTCGCGAACATCAGCACGCGCGGCTTCGTTGAAACGGGCGACAACGTGATGATTGGCGGCCTCATTGTCGGGCCATCGGATCGCGCCAGCACGAAGATGCTGGTGCGCGCCGTCGGGCCAAGTCTCGCCGCGCGAGGCGTGGCAGGCGCATTACAGGATCCGACCATCGCGCTGCACGACTCCAATGGGGCATTGCTCGCCGCAAACGACAATTGGAAGGAAAGCCAGCAGCGGGACATCGAAGGCAGCGGCATTCCGCCGACCGATGACCGCGAGTCCGCCATCGTGCGGGTCCTCACTCCGGGGATTTACACTGCGATCGTTCGCGGCAAAAACGATAGTGTCGGCGTCGGCCTGATCGAAGCGTACAATCTCGGCGCGCCGTAAGCGGAAGCAGAACGTCCAACACTCAACGTCACTCGCAGAGAAGCCGAGGCTCGCCGTTGCTCAGTTCGACGTTCGACGTTTCTGATCACCTACGGACCCTGACGAGTACTCGCGGCGATGCAGATGCAGGTATCGACCGCGTTACCTTCGAGACCAGCCCGTCTGGGCGCTCGCTTACGTTTCAGATATGGAGCCTCACGTCGCGTAGCGCCGTTTCTCCACAGGCTCATCACACGGAACACTATGGAAGCAAATCGCCCTTCGTTAAGTCGCTCCGCCCGGCAGTCATGTAAAAGCAGGGCCGGGACGTCCGACCTCTTCACGGTGCGCATCTCAGCTCGGTTCGCACTGTGTTCGCTGGCAGTGGCGGCGCTCGCCTTTGCGGCGGCAGCCGATGGCGCGACGCCGGGAGCCTGGGCTGTCGTTCGATCACCAAGCATCGGGAATCAGAACACCCCGTATGCGGTCACGTGCACATCGCCGACGCAATGCTTTGCTGTGGGTGACTACTGGCAATATCCGAACGGATTTCCCACTCCACAAACCTTAATCCAGCAGTGGAATGGAACCTCATGGTCGATCGTGCCCTCGCCGAACAGCAGCTCTACGCAAACCAACGGCCTCTCCGGAGTCGCCTGCACGTCCTCATCGGATTGCTGGGCTGTCGGTTCCTTCGCCTATATTAACTATGACGATCCGGTTTTCCCGAGGGGCTATGCTCAAACGCTCATTCAACACTGGGACGGCACCGCATGGCGCATCGTTCCGTCGCCAAACACCAGCGCGAAGGAGAGCAACGGTCTCTCCGACGTGACCTGCACGTCGGCGTCGGATTGCTGGGCCGTCGGTGCCTCCACCTACTACGATAACGCGATCATCTTTCCCACCTTCCGTGCTCAAGCGGTCATCCAGCGTTGGGATGGGAGGTCGTGGAAGATGTTTCCGGCGCCCGCCGGTGCTTCCCTCAGTGCTGTCACCTGTGTTTCGGGCAATGATTGTTGGGCGGTCGGCAACGGGCTGATCGTCCACTGGGACGGCGCGTCCTGGAAAGGGGTGCCGGAGCCGGGCGGCAGAGAGTCTCCGAATCATCTCAACGATGTGACCTGCACGTCGTCGACGGATTGCTGGGCCGTCGGTGCCCGTGAAACCGAGGCGGAAAAGGCTGAAACCGTCATCGAGCATTGGGATGGCAGCTCGTGGTCCATCGTCCCTTCGCCGAATCCGCGTGCATATACCAGCATTCTCAACGCGGTGGCATGCAGCTCGCCCTCGCAATGTTGGGCCGTCGGCACCTACTATGATGGCGAGGCCAACCGGACGCTCATCCAGCAGTGGAACGGTGTCGCCTGGACAATCGTGAGCTCCCCGTCTCCGAGCTCTCGATTGAACCGCCTGCGCGGAGTGGACTGCACGTCGGATGGACAGTGCTTCGCCGTCGGGGATCACCTACAAAGTAGCGGCCAGCTAACGCTGTTTGAAGTCTACACGCCACCGCCCCCGCCGGCCGACGCACCCGCCAGCACCTTCCGCAACCTCTCTACGCGTCTGCCGGTGGAGAATGGCGACGACGCGCTGATCGGCGGGTTCATCATCACGGGCTCCGCTCCGAAGAAGGTGATTATCCGCGCCATTGGCCCTTCGTTGACGGCGAAGGGTGTCGATGGAGCACTCGCTGATCCCACATTGGAGCTGAACAAGCCGGACGGCACGACAGTGTTCAACGACAACTGGAAAGAGAATCAGGCGGCGGTCGCAGCGACCACAATCCCGCCCGAGAGAGACGAGGAATCGGCGATCGTGGCGACGCTAGCGCCCGGCGTTTACACTGCAGTCGTGCGGGGGAAGGGTGGCGCGACCGGCGGCGCGCTGGTGGAGGTATACGATCTGGATGCGGCCGCGCCCTCGCTCCTGGCGAACATCTCGACGCGCGGCCGGGTTCAAACGGGCGGCAACGTCATGATCGGCGGCTTCATCGTC
>DATHXZ010000489.1:0-2765 GCA_035459405.1 Chthoniobacterales bacterium | reverse complement strand
ATGCGCCAGTCTCGTCGCCGGCAGCAAGCGAGCCAGAGCCGGTGTCGTATCGGCAACTCGCCGTAACGGAAATCGTCGCGCTGCCGTTCGCCGAGTTTTATGAAGCGTTGCGCGCTGCGCCCGCAGAAGCGCGGGCAAAATGGGCGAGCGAGCTGGCGGCGCCGCCGGAAAGTCCCCGACGAACGGCGGCCATCTCCGGGTTTTACAAGCTTCTCGTTCAGTTCGACCCGGCCGCTGCGGTGAACGCAATCCGCGAGATTGAAGACGTGGGATTGCAAAGCCTGGCGCTCGGTTCCGCCGTGAATGCAGCTCCGGGATTCGCGCTGCCGCTATTGGCGGAACTGAGCCTGAGCTTGCAAGATCGATTAACAGCCAAACGCGATTTGGTTTCGGACGTCGTTCTCGAATGGGCGCTGATCGACGCGCCCGCGGCCGCTCGGTTCATCGACGAACACACGGAGGCATTTGAGGACCTGAGTCGTGGCGGTCGGTTCTTTACCGCTCATCAAGTGGTCTCAGCTTGGGCAGCCCTCGATCCAACCGCGGCAAAACAATGGATCGATAAGAAAGGAGAATGGGAGGAGAGTTGGGAAAGTCGCAAGGCTTTCATCGAGGGCTGGTACGGGAATGACCGCGCCGCTGCAGTCTCGTACACGCTCGTTCATGCTGAAGATCCGAACATGGCGGGTGCGATCGGCGCGATCGTCCACAATTTGTATGTCGATTCGAAGGAAGAAGCGACCAAGTTCATCCAAAGCTTGCCGGAGGAGAAGAGGCCCGAGGCCCTCACGGAGGCATTCCGTAATTTTATCCTTCTCGAGGAAGAAGACACGGGCGAGGCCGCAATGACGCCGCAGGCGATTGCGACCTGGATGACCGAGTTTCCGCCAGCTTACTGGAAGGATGCGTTGGGCCGCCTCTTCCATTTCAGCGCCAGCGGCGCAGTTGGCATGTTATCGTGGATCGAGCAATTGCCGCCGGCGATTCGCGAAGCAGCGGCGGCCGAATACTTGCCACCTCAAGAGAGCTCGACCTCCGAACAGATCATGCCGGTTCTGCGAGTGGCTGATCCTACGCTTCGGGATCAACTGCTAAGGGCGGTGCTCAAAAACGGGAACGCAGATTTCGACGAAGCCAAAGCCACCCTCACGACCGCTCCGGTTTCCGCCGAACAGAAAAAGCACCTCCTTCACATCGTCGCGGCAGTGGACGGCGAGAAAGAGCAGGATTACGGCAGCGAGAAGTAGTCGCTGCTCTGGTAGTTGCCGTCGACGGTTTTTGCGATTTGCATCAGGACGTCGTTCGCGAGCGTGCTCGCGCCGAAACGGAAGAGATCCGGCGTGAGCCAATCGTCGCCGAGCGTTTCCTTCACCATCACGAGATAGGCGAGCGCCTGTTTCGCGGTGCGGATGCCGCCGGCCGGTTTCATCCCGATGCGGATGCCGGTCTCGTAGAAGTAATCGCGGATCGCTTCCAGCATGACGAGCGTCACCGGCATCGTGGCGGCGGGATTCACCTTGCCGGTCGAAGTTTTGATGAAATCCGCGCCGTTTCGCATCGCGATCTCGCTTGCGATCCGCACGTTGTCGTACGTCTGCAGCTCGCCCGTTTCGAGAATCACTTTCAGGTGCGCTTCGCCGCACGCTTCCTTGGTCGCGGCGATCTCATCCGCCACGCGCTTGTAATCGCCGGCGAGGAACACGCCGCGGTCGATCACCATGTCGATCTCGTCCGCGCCATCACGGGCGGCGCTGCGCACTTCCTCGAGCTTCAGACGCAGCGGCATCAGCCCGGTCGGAAACGCAGTGGCGACGGAGGCGACTTTCACCCCCGAGTCGCCGAGAAACTTCTTCGCCGCGCGGACAAGATTTGGATACACGCAGACGGCGGCGCACGGCGGCACGCCATACTTCGGATCTGCGGGGTGCATCGCCTTGCGACAGAGGAATGCCACTTTCCCGGGGGTGTCTTTTCCCTCCAACGTCGTCAGGTCCATCATTGAGATCGCCAGCTTGAGCCCTTCAAGTTTGGCTGCCGTCTTGATGCTGCGCTTTGTGAACGCCTGCGCGCGTTCCTCGACCATGATCTGGTCGACGGTCGGAAACACCGGCGCAGCCGATCCGCCGTTGGGGTTCTTGGGGAGAGCCAGCGCTTTCATGCGGCGTGAACCTACAGAAACGGCTCGTCTGAAGCGATACCGTTTGTTCGCCGCAAGCGACTGGGCAAGCGAGGCGCCCAGTGACGTTTCCAGCTGGCGCGCGTCTTCGCGGCACGCGTGCGCAAGAGACGCGCGCGTGGTCTCGTTAACCGAGACGGTAGACGATCCGCGCCTTATCGATGTCGTAGGGCGACATCTCGATTTTGACGCGATCACCGGTGGTGAGCCGGATGAAACGCTTCCGCATCTTGCCCGAGATGTGGGCGAGGACCGTGTGGTCGTTAGGCAACTGGACACGGAACATCGTGCCCGCGAGCACGCTCGTGATCTTGCCTTCCAATTCGATAGCTTTCTCTTGACCCATAACGTGAGGATGCGGCGCAAACGTCGCGCACTGGTCGCATCCAGGAAGCCGGCGAGGTGCCCGGCGAGCGCGTAGTGTCGTCGGAATCGCACGAAAGGCAATGACAACATTCAACGTTGTGCAGAGTCGTGCCGCGTACGAGCTGTAGGGCCATGCGAATCCTGACAGCTCTGTTGCTCTGCATCCCGGCGCTCGCGTTTGGCGCCGAGCGTGAGTTCCGCGCCGCATGGGTTGCGACCGTGC
>DATHXZ010000488.1:0-5192 GCA_035459405.1 Chthoniobacterales bacterium | reverse complement strand
TAGCCCCTAGCGCTTTTTCTTCGACGCTGCGTCCGGTGAAAAAGGCTAAGACCACAATCGCTGCGAGCCCCAGCCCCACGAACAATCGAGCTCTAGCCACCATCGCCGGCGCCCTCCGGTATCACTTTTCGCAGATATGCCTTTTGCTCGTCTGAGAACGGAAGGTCATTGATTGCCTCGATTGCATCCTCCCAGTCCGGTCGAAGACTTCGCGCGACTCGTCCCAAGGCTTTCTCCCGCAGCCTCGGATCACGAATCGTCCAAGCCAGCTTTAGCACCTCTTCGCGTGGGGACGACTGCCTTGCGTTACACAAGCTAAGGATGGCAGTTTCGCGAATATTCGGGTCGAGTTGATCGAACCACGCCGTCGCAGAAACGGGATCAAGGCTCAGCCACTCTTGCGCGACGACGCCAATATTTTCTCTCCAGAGTTCCACGGGCAAACTGACCATCCAACGCGCTACCTCACCGGGAGGGCGTTGATAATCTGGCGGCCGATCGAGATTGGGATCGATCTCTCGAGGATTGATTATGTCGGCTACGTTTTTGACCGCGGCCTCGGCCTGACGAGGCGGCAAAAGCAACAGCAGCCTGCTGGCGTCCTCTTTAGCTGAGCGGACAAATTCATACACCAGCTCCTTGATCGCTTCGTCGAATTGCGGGTGGTCCGCATTCGCAACGGCATAATCAATCGCCCCGGAACGATCGACGCGGCCCCAGCTTGTCACGAGCGCGCGAAAAGCGTCCGCTGTCTGACGCGATGCATCCGCCTCGAGCCAGTTGCGTGCGGCCGCTGGATCGATCTCACCCCAGTTACTCATCAGCGAAACGACGCGATCGAACTCCTCGCCCCGAAGCTTTACGCCCGCGCTGAATCGGTGCTTTTCGACAAACTGGCTCGCTGCCACTGGGTCCACGCGGCTCCAGTTCTTGATAAGATCATCCTGACGATAACCGCGGCCTGGATAGGCCAACTGCGCCGTCATTTCCGCAAGGTCAGCCCAGATGGACTCCGGCGCGGCTTTCATCATCGCCTCAATGGCGACGTCCCGAGCGACAAGATTTTGCGCGTGGAGTACCGCCTCGATTGCGGCACGATGATCCACTTGGACGAGGCTCTTGAAGAAAGCGGCCACGGCAGCGCGTTGCTTCGGTCCTCGCGGCATACGTTCGAGGTCCTGCGCCCACGCGCCGAGCTGCTCTTGCGAGGCAGAACGCAAGATGTCGTAAAGCTGTGTGAACGGCACCATCGCCATGTTGCGCATCGTGGTGTGTTGCGGCGCCTGATCCGTGGCGGGAGCGCGACGCGCTTCGACCGGCTGCGAAACAGCGGCGCGTTTTGCGGCGACGCACTCGCGGCTGCTGATGACCCCGACACTCCAACGACCGGTCTGGAACGCTAATATCGTCGCCATGAATCCCAGCGCCACGATCAGCGCGATTTGGCGGAAAGGCGGTGAAGGCATGTCCTTAGGTGAGGTCAACCGCGGTGCGTGAGGACTTCATACGCCTGGCGCAGAGTATCCGACCGAATCGCGGAGAGCGAGTCTGTTGTGCGCAAGTCCGTCTACCGCGAAGGGTCGCACGATCGATTCCGCTTGTGCTCGTATGACTCGCGCGGTGAAATGGAAGCGACGGCTCGGCGCCGTTCTCCTGTTATCTGGAGCGGCGGTGGTGCTCGCTAATGTCTGGATCGAGCTCCGGGCGTGGGGCCGCGTGCACTCGCATCTCGAAGACTTGCCGCCGAACGACGTCGGCCTGGTGCTTGGCACGTCCGCGCGCACGCGGGGCGGCTGGCAGAATCCGTTCTTCGCCAACCGGATTGCAGCGGCCGCGAAACTGTATCACGCCGGTAAGGTGAAGCACCTGCTGCTCAGCGGCGACAATCGCTTCGTCGGCAACGATGAGCCAACCGACATGCGCGCGGCTCTCGCGAAGCTCGGCGTGCCGGAGACCGCGACCACGCTCGACTATGCCGGCTTCCGGACCCTTGATTCTTTGGCGCGAGCCAAAGGCGTCTTCGGCGTCACGAAGCTGACGATCATCACGGACGATTTTCATGTCGAGCGGGCGCTGCTGCTCGCGCGCCATTACGGCATCGACGCAGACGCCTTTCCGTCGAAGCCAGTGCCGTTCAAGTGGTCGAAGAAGACGCGGCTGCGTGAAGTCGGCGCGCGTTGCAAGGCGTTGCTCGACCTTTACGTCTTGCGGACGAAGCCGCACTTTCTCGGGCCGCCGGTCCAGCTTCCGCTCAGCGGGGCGGAACCTGAGCAGTAGAATTGCTCGCCGCCGCCTTTGTCGTTCCAAGCTCAGACGGCGACTACAAGCGCGTGCCGAAGGAGGTTGCGGCGGAGGCGCATCTATCGCTGATCGGCGGCAGACGGGTCGGCGCACGCCGCCTTTTTGCGTGCGCCGGTCTTTGCGGCGCGGTAAAGAACTTCCGTGGCTCGGAAGACTTCCACGTCGAAAGCGGTCGTCGCGGTGCCGACTGAAAAGTCCCTGAACGGCGGACGCATTGCACTGCCGCCTAACGAGCGCCGCTTGAGCTTCGGCGAAAAGTGGAGCTACGCGCCAGCACCGGAGCAGCACGACTACATTCAGCTCAAGAAGCGTTACCAGCTGTTCATCAACGGTAAGTTCGTCACGCCGCATTCCGGCAAGTATTTCCCGTCGATCAACCCGGCGACCGAGGAGACGCTCGCGGAAATCGCCGAAGGCGATGCGCACGACGTCGACGCGGCGGTGAAAGCCGCGCGGGCGGCTTACAAGAACGTGTGGGGCAAAATGCCCGGGCGGGAACGCGGGAAATATCTCTATCGGATCGTGCGGCTCATTCAGGAGAAGTCGCGCGAGCTCGCCGTGCTCGAGACGATGGATGGCGGCAAGACGATCAAGGAGAGCCGCGACATTGATCTGCCGCTCGTCGCCGCGCATTTCTTCTACTACGCCGGATGGGCGGACAAATTGCAGTACGCGTTCCCCGGTCGCACACCGCGTCCGCTTGGCATAGCGGGGCAGATCATCCCATGGAATTTTCCATTGCTCATGGCGGCGTGGAAGCTCGCGCCGGCGCTCGCGTGCGGAAACACCTGCGTCCTCAAACCCGCCGAGACCACCAGCATCACCGCGATGCATCTCGCGGAAATTTTCCAGCAGGCGGAGTTGCCCGACGGCGTCGTGAACATCGTGACCGGTGCGCGCACCACAGGTCAGGCGCTGGTCGATCACGGCGATGTGAACAAGCTCGCGTTCACCGGTTCGACCGCCGTCGGCAAAATGCTCACGCAAGCCGTCGCGGGCACGAAGAAGAAGCTGACACTCGAGCTCGGCGGCAAAGCGGCCAACATTGTCTTCGACGACGCGCCGCTCGATCAGGCCGTGGAGGGCATCATCTCCGGCATCTATTTCAACCAAGGCCACGTCTGCTGCGCCGGCTCCCGCTTGCTCGTGCAGGAAGGCGTTTTCCCGCAGGTGATTCGCAAGCTGCGCGATCGCATTGCGACGTTGCGAGTCGGCGATCCGCTCGACAAGAACACCGACATCGGCGCGATCAATTCACGCATGCAGCTCGACAAGATTTGCGAGCTTGTCGATAGCGGGTTGCAGCAGGGTGCCGAGCTCGTTCAGCCGCGCCTCAAGCTGCCGGAGAAAGGCTACTGGTATCCGCCGAGCTTTTTCACCGGCGTCACTGCATCGCACCGCATCGCGCAGGAGGAAATCTTCGGGCCGGTGCTGAGCGTGATGACGTTCCGCACCCCGGATGAAGCAGTCGAGCGCGCGAACAACACGCTCTACGGCCTGAGCGCCGGCATCTGGACCGACAAAGGCAGCAAGATTTTCAAGATGGCGAGCAAACTGCGCGCGGGTGTCGTCTGGGCGAACACCTTCAACAAGTTTGACCCGACAAGCCCGTTCGGCGGCTACAAGGAAAGCGGCTTCGGCCGCGAAGGCGGCTTGCACGGTTTGCTGCCGTATCTCGAGTTGAACTAACGCGCCAAGCGGCGCCGTTGTAGCCGCGGATGCCATCCACGGCAGGTCGCTCGCGTGGCTGCGCGCCCGACCAGCCGAGGACAGCGTCTCCGGCTACAGGCGCGTCCTGGCGTCGAAGTAGAGCACCACGAACGCGATCCCGAGCGACGGCCGCAGCAGCGTGTCCACGCCAATCGCGACGACATAGGTTGCGATCATTGATGCGTCGGGCTGCGCGCCCCTGAGCAGCGCCTGCACGATCGCGATCGCCTCGTCGAAATTCTGCGCGGGCATCAATCGCGCGAGGAGAAACGGCAACTGCACCGCTGCGCCAACGATGAGGTCGAATACGACCCAGAGAGACGCAAGCATGGCTCCGCGCGATAGAGGTCGCTCCAGCCACGGTGCCGAACGGGCACTTCGCGCCACTTCCTTGCTTTCCTGCAGGGCCTCGAGCCCGTGTAACCCACCAATCGTCGCCGTCTGTTGCCAGAAGAGGAAGTTCACGAACAGCCGCGCGAACATGTAGACGCCCGCGCAGAGGCTGAGGAGCGCGAGAAGCAGTGAAATGGCGCTTGGCTGCGCCACGGCGCCGAGCGAGACCAGCAACGGCATCCCGATCCAGAAAAAGAATGCGCTGTAGGTGATGACACTTAGCTGCGCGATGCGCGGCCAAAAGTTGATCGCCCTGCGCAGGGTGTCCCGGAGGCGAACGCGCCGGCCTTCCGCAAGTTCAGCGGTCGCGAATTGCAGCCCGCCGACGAAGAGCGGCCACATGACAACGAATGCAGCTGCCATCACCACAGCGAGCCCGGCTGCGATGCGTCCACCTGGCGGCGCATCACTTCCGAGATTTGTGAATGCGACGCTTAGTCGAAACCCGAGCTCCGGGATGCCGACCAGCGCCGCCAAGCCCGCGAAGGTCAGAAACCCTTTCGCATAGAGCCGACAGGTCTCAACGATGATCTCCATGAACCCGCGTCTACGCTCCGCGGGCTGCGATGCGGGATACGCCAACGGCGGAGGCGTCGACGGCGGGAAAAGCTCGGCGATCGAGCCCGCCTGCACCCACGCAGCGTCGCTCGCACCCCGCACCTCGTTCGTCGCGATCAGGCGGCCATCCGCTTTCCACTCGCGCAGCGTCTCGAGATCGACCGGACCGTATTCCCTGCCGAGCACGCGCACGAACCACTCTTCCGCCATGCGCGACCTATAAGCGCGCA
>DATHXZ010000487.1:0-1921 GCA_035459405.1 Chthoniobacterales bacterium | reverse complement strand
GCAGCTCGCGATCGGCAGTGTCGTTGTCTTGCAACAGGCGCTCGACACCCGCGAGCTCGCGACTGCAGGTGTCGGCGGCGGTTTTGGCGTGCGTGCGCCGATCGACAATCGGCTTTTTCTCCTCTTCGAGAGCGGCGATGGCGGCGTTTAGCTCCGAGGCGTTCTGCTGTCGCTGCGCCTCGATCTGCTTGAGCGCCTCGTCGATTTGCGAGATGCGGACCGCGACTTCCTTTTGTTCCTGCTCAAGCTTCTTCAGCGCGACGATCTCGTTCCGCACCTCCGGGAAATTGACGGCCTGCGACGTGCCCTCGCGGCCGAGAGCGATCTCGGCGCGCTGGAGGACACGCTTCTCATGGCGCAACGCCATGCGCGTTTTCTGGCGCCGAACCTTCAGCCCGATCTCACGTACACCTGTGCGAATGAAACTCACGTCGAAACGCTACGTGTAGCGGCGCTTATGCCAAGCGCCGCGCGGGCGGGGCTATTCCTCCTGCCTCAGCTTCGCCAGGACGCTGAAATCCTCGAGCGTGGTCGTATCGCCGGTGACGGTCTTGCCGCTGGCGATCTCCTTCAGCAGGCGGCGCATAATTTTGCCGCTGCGCGTCTTTGGCAGCGCCTCGGCGAAGCGCACTTCGTCGGGCTTGGCGATCGGGCCGATGTGGGTGCTGACGTGTTTGCGCAGCTCTTCCTTCAGTCCGGGCGTCGCGTCCACGCCCGTTTTCACCGTCACAAACGCTACCACGCCCTGGCCCTTCATCTCGTCCGGCCGTCCGACCACTGCCGCTTCGGCAACGTGCGGATGACTGACGAGCGCGCTCTCGATTTCGGACGTGCCGAGTCGATGGCCCGCGACGTTCAGCACGTCGTCAATGCGCCCGACAATCCAGAAGTATCCATCCTTGTCGCGCCGCGCGCCGTCGCCGGTGAGATAGCTTCCTTTGAACTCGCTCCAGTATTGTTTTTTGTAGCGATCCTTGTCGCCGTAGATGGTGCGCAACATCGACGGCCATGGCCGCCGGACGATCAGCTTGCCGCCTACGTTCGGCGGCACCTCGTTGCCCTTCTCGTCCACAATCACGGGATCGATCCCGAAGAACGGCAACGTAGCGCTGCCAGGCTTGGTCGGGGTGGCGCCCGGAAGCGGAGAGATCATGATGCCGCCCGTTTCGGTCTGCCACCAGGTATCGACAATCGGGCATCGGCCGCCGCCGATCTTCTCGTGGTACCACATCCAGGCTTCGGGATTGATCGGCTCGCCGACCGAACCGAGCAGGCGCAATGATGAGAGGTTATGCTTCCTGATCCAGCTGTCACCCCAACGAATGAACGCGCGGATCGCGGTCGGCGCAGTGTAGAGAATCGTGACGCTGTATTCTTCGACGAGGCGCCAGAAACGGTCGGGCTCGGGCCAGTTCGGCGCGCCTTCGTACATGAGGACGGTGGCGCCATTCGCGAGCGGGCCGTAGACAACGTAGCTGTGCCCGGTTACCCAGCCAACGTCCGCGGTGCACCAGTAGACGTCGTCCTCACGGAGATCGAAGACGTACTTCGTCGTCGCGTAGATGCCGACCAGATATCCTCCAGTCGTGTGAAGAATACCTTTCGGCTTCCCGGTCGAGCCGCTGGTGTAAAGGATGTAAAGCGGGTGCTCGCTATCGAGCGCGACGGGCGGGCAGTTCGCGTCTACGTAATCGAGCTCGCGGTGCCACCAGACATCGCGGCCTTCCTCGATGTGAATGTCATTTCCTGCGCGACGGAAGACGATCACACGCTTGATCGCGGTCCCGCCGCGCAGCGCCTCGTCGACGTTTTTCTTCAGCGGAACGATGGCACCGCGGCGGTAGCTGCCGTCAGCCGTGATCACCGCGGTCGCGCCACTGTCGGCAATCCGATCGCGGATGCTGTCCGCGCTGAACCCGCC
>DATHXZ010000486.1:0-8500 GCA_035459405.1 Chthoniobacterales bacterium | reverse complement strand
CCACGCGCGCTCTCGCCGCCGTCATAACCGGCGAAGAGGTGGTGCGCGAGACGATGTTACCCGGCGCGGTGTTTACACGAGTCGCTTCGAGTCACATCCGCGTCGGCACTTTTCAATTCTTCGCCACCCGTGGTGACGATGAAGGCGTACGGTTGCTCGCGGATCATGTAATCGCGCGACATTATCCAGATGCCGCGCACGCAGAGCGGCCCTACCGCGCGCTCCTCGAGGCCGTGATCAAAGCGCAGGCCGAGCTGATCGCGCAGTGGCTGCTCGTCGGGTTCATTCACGGCGTGATGAACACCGACAACATGTCGGTTGCGGGCGAGACGATCGACTACGGGCCGTGCGCGTTCATGGATGAATACGATCCGAAAACTGTGTTCAGCTCGATCGACCGGTTCGGCCGCTACGCGTACGCGAACCAACCATCAATCGGCCTGTGGAATCTGACCCGCCTCGCGGAATGCCTGGTCCCACTGCTGGCCGATGATGAGGACCGGGCAATCGCCGACGCAGAGCAGGCGCTCGATGCGTTTGCGCCGGCGTTCGAGAAGGCCTACCAGGCGGGTCTGCGGCGGAAGCTTGGTCTCGGGAGCGAACAGGAAGAAGACATCACGCTCGCGCAAGATTTCCTCAAGCTGATGCACGCGAACCGCGCTGATTTCACCAATACCTTTAGGCGCTTGACCGATGCGGCGTCAGGCGAAGATGCGTCCCTACGCGAATTGTTTTCCGATGCGGCGGCGCTCGAAGAGTGGCTGTCGCGTTGGCGGCAGCGCCTCGAGCAGGAGCCAACCGAGGCGGCGAGTCGCGTCGCGGCAATGCGCGCCGTAAACCCGGCATTCATTCCACGCAATCACCGCGTGGAGGCGATGATCAGAGCTGCGGTTGAAAGCGAGGACTTCGGTCCGTTCGAGGAACTGCTTACTGTCCTATCGAACCCCTACGAAGATCAGCCTGAATTCGCCGATTACACCACGCCGCCGCAAGAACACGAGCGCGTCCGCGCGACGTTCTGCGGCACGTAAAGTAGCGGCGGGCGCGGCGCGAGGCGATCAGCCGTTCGCCTCGGCTGCACAGATTTCGCGCGCCAGATTGCGCGCTTCATCTTCGAGCGCGCCGACACTGAAATCCGCGCACGTGCTCCGGTCGGTCAGGTATTGTTCAACGAACGATTCGAGTCCGCCGCAGCGCTCGCATTGCGCCACATGCACGAGCTGGTGCAACATCAGCTCGCGATCGCGCCACCGGTCGGCGCGGATCATGATCCCGTGCCCGATCGTCACCGCTGCCGAAGCCTCAGTGATGATTTGTGCGCGCTGCGCCGCTTGCGCCAGCTGCAGATTGCCGGGCAGCGGCATGCGGTCGACGGGTAACACCCGGACGCGCGGCGTATCCCTCACCCCGACACGTTCGGCGTCGCGAATCTGTTGCGCGCTCAGTGGAGCGCCAAGCTTCAACACGAACGCCTCCTGCTCCAGCGCCCATTCGCGAGCCAGCGGCTCGAGCATCTTTACTGATTCCTGATCCCTGATCATGTGTTCGAACGATTCGTGCCACGGTAATGCGCAGGCGGCAGACCGGCAATTATGTCGAAGGGCGAAACGCTGCGCGAGCTTCAGTTCGGCGAGTCCGGCGTTGACCATCGACGCGTGATACGGTCCGGGATGGCGCAGGCCGAATTGTTCGCGAGCGCATCCGAGCTGCCCGAGGGCTTTGACTACCGAGACGACTTCATTTCCGCCGAGGAAGAACAACACCTCGTCGGCGCGATTCAGCAGCTGCAGTTCGAGAAAATCAGGATGCACGGTGTGGTCGCGAAGCGGCGGACCGTGCAATTCGGTCAGCGATACGGCTTCGAGACGTTCAAGCTAAGCGAGGCACCTCCGATCCCGGAGTTCCTTCTGCCGCTGAGCGAACGTGTGGGCGAGTTTGCCCGGTGCGATGCGCGGCGGCTCGAAGAGGTGCTGGTGACAGAGTACGCCGCCGGCGCGCAGATCGGCTGGCATCGCGATGCGCCTGCGTTCGACATCGTGATCGGCGTCTCGCTGCTCGGCGAATGCACAATGAAGTTCCGGCCGTGGCCAGCAACGCAGCCAGCCGCGACGAGAGCGACGCGTGTGAAAGCGCTGAGTCAGATACTCGCGCCGCGGTCGGTTTACATCCTCCGCGGCAGTGCTCGCAGCAAGTGGCAACATCACATCCCGCCTACGAAAACGCTGCGTTATTCGATCACGTTTCGGACGCTGCGGTAGACGTTCCGCCAGCCGGCGCCGGCTGCCGAAGAGAGCTTCGGGCCGCCACGAAATAGCGGACGTCGGATGCCGCCGAGCAGAGCGATGCCTCTCGAGTCCGCGGGTCATCAGTACCGCAGAAGAGCGGTCCACTGCGACGCCGCAACCAATGAGCTTGTTACGTGACTTGGATTCGCCCCGCAGTTCCCCACGGCTGTCGGCGGAGCTGCGCACGCGGTTCCGCACGACAACATGCGGGTGCGATGGATGACAGCGCGCGTGATTTGCACAACATTAGCCACGGTATGACGACAGCCACCCTCGACCCTCACAGCGCTTCCGCAGCCGAATCGCGGTTTGAATGGCCACTTTGCTACGACGCGGAAAATTTCATTCTCGGCCGCATCGACGCGTTCACGCAGCAGAACAGCTTTGCCCGCATGCTGGCCACGCGCATGCGCGACGAAACCGGCACGTTGATGCTCGACTGGACGGATTACCTTCTGCTGCCTGCATCGGATGAGGCGGAGTTGCGCGCCACTGGCTACACCGATGATCCCTTCGCCGACGCGCCGGACGCGCAGAAGCAGCTCTGGCATCCGGAGGCGATGTTGCCGCGGGTGTTAATCGCGCCGACCAACGCGAAGTATCCACTCGCGCTCGGCATTCGCCCTGAGCACGTCGCTGACTTCGCGGGCGTGCACGGGATCACCAACGACATCGAAGGCGCACCGCTTTCCCGTTTCCGCCGGATGCTGGTCTCAGAGGAGAATGGCGCCCGCTTCGAAGCGATCGAGCGTCGCGGGTATCGCGGCTACATGCCGGCTGATCCCGACCTGAAGTCGTATCTCGCGGCACGTGATCTCTGGCAAACACGGCGCCGGTTGTGGGATGACGACGCGCAGGGGATGAAGGACGGATTGCAGCGCATCCGACAGATGGTTGAGCTCGTCGGGCAGGACCTCGCGTGCCACCTGGTGTTCGAAGAGGAGCGGCGCTACTGGCAAAAGCGGAACCGCGCCGCCGTCGAGCAGAAGCGGCGGCAGGACTCGTTAGGCTTGGGCTGGGCGAATCACGATCACCACACCTTCCGATCCTCACGTGAGTGCTTCGTCGATTTGATCAAAGCCTGGGAGCTGCTCGGGTTTCACCGCCGCGAGCGCTACTACGCCGGGGCGCAGGCCGGCTGGGGCGCGCAGATTGTGGAGCAGCCGGTGGAAGGCATCATCATCTTCAACGACGTCGACCTGAACCCTGATGAAGTCGAAGTCGATTTCTCGCGCATCGGCCTGCCTGCGCAGCCGAAGCTTGGCACGATCGGCCTCTGGTGCGGACTGCACGGCGAGAGCTTCCTCGAGGCTGGTATGCATCACCTCGAGTGCCGGTTCGATTTCGCGCTGCTGCGCGATCAGCTCGCAGGCGAAGGCATCAACACGATGAAGCCGTTCTCGGATTTTCCTTTCCTGAAGCAGGCCTTTACAGAAGGCGAGCGCTGGATGGTCAGCCGCGCACGGGCAGAACGTCTGCGCAACGACGGCTCAATCACGGACGAGCAGTTCACAGAATTCATGAGCAAGGGCGCGATCGGCAGTCATCTCGAGAACCTGCAGCGCAAAGGCGGCTTCAAGGGATTCAATCAGCACGCGGTCAGCGTCATCATCGCCGAGACCGATCCGCGAAAGCAGCAGGTGCATTGATTAGAATCGCTGACGTAAAAGAATTTCTCGCCGCATAACCGTTCGTCCCTTTCACGATCCACATGGCTGACGGGCGGGAGATTCGCGTTCCTTCACGAGATCACGCGCACATCCATCCGACACGCGCGCGTGTGATTGTTTACTCCGAGGATGGACGAGCGCATTTCTTCCCGCCGTTGCTCATGAGCGGCATCACCGTAGATTCTGAACCAAGCACCGGACAATAACTCCATGGAACCTGTTTACATCATCGGCGGCGGCCGAACCGACTTTAAGCGCAACCTGAAGAAGGAAGGCAAAACGATCCGGCACCTGATCACCGAGGCTGGGCAGAAGGCGATCGCCGACGCCAAGATCGATCCAAAGGAGATCCAGGCCGCGGCAGTAGGGAATTTCAACGCCGGCCAGTTTACCAAGCAGCTCCATCTTGGCGCGTTCGTGCCGGAGATTGATCCGGCGCTGCACGGCATTCCGACGATGCACACCGAGGCGGCGTGCGCGTCAGGTTCGCTCTCGGCGCTTCTCGGTGCGCAGTGGGTGATGGGTGGGTTCCACGACGCGGTCCTGGTTGTTGGAGCGGAACAGCAGAAGACAATGTCATCCCTCGACGGCGGCGACGTGCTCGGCGCGGCGGCGGATTACCATCTCGAGAGGCCGGAGTATGGCGACTTCATGTTCCCGAAGCTCTTCGGCCGTATCGCGCAGATCTACATCGAGAAGTATGGCGCGACGGAGGAGCAGCTCGCGTGGGTGGCTTACAAAAATTACGCGCACGCGCGGCTGAATCCGTACGCGCAGATGCGCGACGCCGACCTGACGTATGACTGCGCTTCACAGATTTCGGACAAGAATCCGAGCGTGGCTCCACCGCTGAAGGTCTCCGATTGTTCGCAGATCACTGACGGCGGCGCCGCTGTCGTGATGGTGTCCGAGAAATACATGGATCGAATGGGTCTCGATAAATCCAAGTATCCACGCATGCTCGGCTTCGGCAGCACGACCGATTACCTCGCGCTCGAGAAGAAGGACGCGCCAGTATTCACGACCGCGCGCAAAGCGGCGGAGAAGGCATTCGGAATGACGGACGGCCTCACACCGCGCGACATGCACGGCGTCGAGGTGCACGATTGCTTCTCGATCACGGAGATCTGCGCCTACGAAATCCTCGGCCTCGCCGAGCGCGGCAAAGGCGCCGAGCTGGCGATGAGCGGCGCGACGGCGCTGCCGCAGGTGCGCAATGAGAAGGTCAGTGGGAAGATCGACTGGGAGATTCCGGTGAACACCGGCGGCGGGCTGATCGGCGACGGTCACCCTGTTGGCGCAACGGGCGTGCGCCAGGTGTTCGATGCGTACGAACAGCTCACCGAGCGAGCGAACGCGCGTCAGATCGAAGGCTGCAAGAAGTTCCTGACCTTCAACATGGGTGGAAGCCTGACCACTTCCGTCGCCATGATCTGGGGTCGTGACTAATCAGCTGATTCGGCGGTAACGAGCCTCGATCAGCGAGTAAACTCCGAACAACGCAAGACCGGTTGCAACCCCGGCGAGTAGCACTTCGCCGTACGGCTGGGATCGGACTGTTCGTAGCGCAAGCGCCAGTCCGCCGGCTTCGCTCGCGTCGCCGTGCATCGCTGCCCGAAGAAAGAACCAGCCGATCAGGGCAAAGGCGACGCCTCGCGCGGAATACCCGAGCCGTCCGGCGCGTCGGCTCCACCGCTCCTGATCCGGCAAAAGCTCGTGCGCGCTGAGCTTCTCGGCGAAGCTTTCTGTCTTGGCGCGCCAGAGTTGAAACAGCCCTGCGGCAACAATGGCAATCCCGACCGCGGCGACCAGCCACCGGCCGAACGGCTGCCCCATCAGCCACGCAGCGCCTGAGTCACCACCACCACCGCGACGGCTGCTGCCGACCGCTTGTGCAAGCGCGGTGCTCGCGAGACCGATGTAGGCGATCCCGCTGATCAGGGCGACGAAACGCTTGCCCGGTTTACGCGTGCTCGCGTCGTTGTTCCCGCCGAGCATCGCCACCTGTGCGAGCCGCCATAACGCGTAGCTCGCGAGCCCAGCGCCGACGACCCACAACCACGCCTCACCGACCGGCGAGCTGCCGATCGTGCGAACGGCTTCTTGCTGATCGACGACTTTACCGCCGCCGATCCCGAAGGCGGCCATAGCGGCGAGCGCGCCGACAACAACGTAAACGGCTCCGCGTGCCGCAAGTCCCGCGCGTCCAAGCGCAACAAACCAGCGCGCCGGTTCAGCGGAATGCACAGCGTCGTCGCTGGGCGTGAGGTCTCGACGAAGCCCCGGCTGCGGCGCTCGTTAGACTCTGGAGCGCCCGCCCCGGATCATCCGGTAGATGATCAGCAGAATGATCGCGCCAATCACGGACGCGATGAAACCGGCTGCATCACCTTCACCGTACCAGCCCATGGCGCGGCCGAGGAAGCCCGCCAGAAACGCGCCGGCGATGCCGAGGAGGATGGTAACAATGATCCCGCCCGGGTCTTTACCCGGCATGATCAACTTCGCGACCGCCCCAACGATGAGGCCGATAATTAGCATCCAGAGGATTCCCATACGATTTGTGTCTTGGAGGGTTAGCGACGGCTCTGTTTCTGATCGCGCGCGGCTTCAGTGCCGTCGCGATTGAGCCGAATACACCCACTTCGCAACTCGACCGCGGCGCGGCTGTAGCTCAAGTGAGCGGCACGAGAGGAACTCGTTAGGCCGCATCGCGTCGGCCGGTGCGCAGCTAAACCAAACCGGCGCCGGCAGCGCGTCTTCTATTTAGAAGCCGCGCTCGAATCTTGAATCCAATCGGCACCGGCGCGCATCCCAACGCAGAGATGAAAACATGCGCAGACCGCTCCGCTGAGTATCGCGACGCTCGCGTCTGCGGACAGCTGAATGCATGCGCATCCAGTCTTCCCATTTTCGCAACAGACAATCCCGCCGCCGATACGATCACGTCGTTACGAGCCGCAAGTAACAACTCGCAACCTTCAGTACAAAAGGCATTTACAACCTAAGAATCGCGATGGCATGCGCTGTGCATAACGATTTCGCGTCAACCAAAAGCAACCTATGAAAAACATCAACCTCGCCCGCAAAGCCGCTGCTTCCACCTACCCTGTGCTCGTTCGTTCCGAACAGGAAGAACGCAGCGCCGCCGAGAGCATTGTCTACCTGCTCTTCATCGTGAGCGCAGTCTTCTCGATCTGGCAGGTAGCGCGCCAGCCGATCACGTTGCCGGTCGATACGGCGATGGAGCGCGCGGCGATCGCGCAGTCGGTCTCTGGTCAGCACCAGGGCGTCTGATCGGAAACGTCGAGCGTTCTACAAAGCCGAACCGGCGTCGCGAATGGTGCGACGCCGGGTTGAAGGGGATCGCGGCGCAATTTTCTCAACCACCACCGCCGAAGATGAAATCGCCGCAGCTCACTACCTCTATGTTCTTCCACTCCTTCCTCCAGGATATTCGCGTCGGTCTCCGCGTTCTTTTTAAAGAGAAGACCTTCTGCATTCTCGCCGTCGTCGTTCTCGCGCTCGGCATCTGTGGCGTGACGACGCAGTTCGCGATCGTCAACGGCGCGGTGATGCGCGGCTTCTCTTTTCCGAATCCGGAGCAGCTGATCAGTATCGGGTTTTTCGATCCGCAGGCGGACAGGAACCAGAATAACGGTGGCGCAGGGTTCATCCCCTCGGCGCAGGATTACGAGGACATCCGTGCCGCACAGCAGTCGTACTCAATGCTGACTGGTTACTTGAGTGGCTCCACGATCAACGTCACCTACAAAGGCGCGCCACAGCGTTATACCGGCGCGTACGTGACCGAAGATTTCCTGCGCATCATCGGCGTCTCGCCGGTGCTCGGACGCGACTTCACGCCGGAAGATAACCGGCCCGGTGCGGAGAAGGTGGCGCTGCTGAGCGACGAAATCTGGCAGCGCGATTTTGGCGGCAACCGCGAAATCGTGGGACAGGCAATCCGCATCAATGGCAAACCCGCGACGATTATCGGCGTCATGCCGCCGAAGTTTAAGTTCCCGCAGAACGAACAACTGTGGTGCCGCTCTACAATGAATTCCCGATCAAACCGCGCGGCGCGCAGGACGCGAACGGCGTGCAGATCATCGGGCGGCTGAAGCCTGGCACGAGTGTCGACCAGGCGAACCTCGAGGCGATCGAGATCGCGCGGCGCCTGGCAGCGGAACATCCGAACACGAACGGCCAGCTCACCTCGGCGAAGGTATTGCCGCTGCTGAATGCGTTTACGCCTCCGCAGATGCGGAACACGATCTACGCCATGCTGGTGCCGTCGTGATGGTGTTACTGATCGCCTGCGTCAACGTGATGAACATGCAGTTCGGCCGGGCGGCGTTGCGTGCGAAGGAACTGGCGATTCGCGGCGCGCTGGGCGCGACGCGTGGACGGCTCGTCCGGCAAATGCTCACCGAGAGTCTGCTCATCGCTGGCTTCGGGTCGGTTCTTGGCGTGCTGCTCGCCTATTGGTCGCTCGACCTGATCATGAACTCGATGCGGGCGATGGCGAATCCGCCGCCGTCC
>DATHXZ010000485.1:0-1689 GCA_035459405.1 Chthoniobacterales bacterium | reverse complement strand
GGCGCATTGAAGATGACGTGCGATGGCTCGATCTCGGAGCGCACCGCGCGCTTGTCGCAGCCATACGTTGGCCGGCCGGACGATTACGGCATCATCGTTACGCCGGAAGAAGAGCTCTACGCGATCGCGAGCAAGGCGCACCAGGCCGACTGGCAGATCGGCATTCACGCGAATGGCGATGTCGGCATCGACACCGTGCTGCGCGTTTACGAGCGACTGCAACGCGAGCATCCGCGGCGCGATCCGCGCTTCCGTCTCGAGCATTGCACGCTGATCAACGATTCACTCGTGCAACGCATCCGCGCGCTCGGTGCGATCCCGACGCCCTTCTCCGCCTACGTTTACTATCACGGCGAGAAGTTCCGCGAGTACGGTGCCGAGCGGCTCAACCAGATGTTCGCGTTGCGCAGCTTTCTCGACGCCGGCATTCGGGTCGCTCCGGGCTCGGACTACCCGCCGGGTCCGTTCGAACCGATGATGGCGCTGCAATCCGCCGTCACGCGCACCGACATGAAAGGCACCACGTGGGGTGCGCAGCAGCGCGTGAGCGTCGAAGAAGCGTTGCGCACGCAGACGCTGCATGGCGCTTACGCATCATTCGAGGAGAACATCAAAGGCTCGATCACGCGCGGCAAACTTGCAGATCTCGTGGTGCTTGGGCGCGACCCGCTGCGCGAAGATCCAAAGTCGCTCGTGAGCATTCCTGTCGAGCGCACCATGGTGGGCGGGCGCTGGGTTTTCGAAGCGTAGCTACGCGCTCCGCAAAAAAATAAAAGTCGGCACAACCTGCTCGGAGCTGCGGCGCGAATGCATTGCGCAGCGCATTGTGAGCGTTCGTTCGGCTGAAACAGCGGAAGCTTTCTCGCAGTCCGCTGCCTCTTTTTCGGAAAATGAAAGTTTACATCAGCGGACTCTATTCTGGCACCAGCCCTCAGCCCGGCATCGGGCTCTCGCGTTCATTGCGCATCGCGTATCCGGACGCGAAGTTTGTCGGCGTCGAGTATTCGAACCGCAGCTCTGGAATTCACTGGCAGGGTTTCGATGATCTTTGGCTGCAACGTCCGTGGGAAGAGCTCGATCTCACTGCATATGCAGAGTTGATCGGTGAGTTGCTCGATGATGGCGCGCTCTGGATTTCCGGAACGGATCTCGAAGCCCTTTGGCTCGCATCCGTGTTTCCGGATGGGCATCCGAATTTGCTCAGCCCACCGGCGAGTGGATTGAGTCGCATCACCAAGCCAGGCGTTGAGGCGCACAAAGGACTTCCGCTCAAGATTCCGCCGTTCGTCTCGACGGATGAATCGGATTGGGATCTGCACGCGTTCTGCCGGAAACACGACTGGCGCGTTTGGCTGAAGGGTCCGTACTACGAGGCGGTTCGCACGAAGGCGTGGGATCAATTTGAAGCGGTGCGCACCGCGTTGTCGAAAGTGTGGTCGACGCAGCGGCTGTTTTTGCAGGCGCACGTCTCCGGCTATGAGGAATCGGTGATGCTCGCCGCCTACAAAGGCGAGCTGCTCGGCTGCGTGAGCATGCGCAAGCGCGATCTGACGGAAGAAGGCAAGACCTGGGCCGGCGATGTCACGAACGTGCCCGAGGAATTTGCGGCACCGCTGCGCGCGATCATTCGCGATGTGAATTGGACCGGCGGCGGCGAGCTCGAGATGGTGCGCGATCCGCAGGGGCAAC
>DATHXZ010000484.1:0-6209 GCA_035459405.1 Chthoniobacterales bacterium | reverse complement strand
TCCCGAGCGATGCGAACGCGCGCATCGACGCGACCACCGTGAACGGCAATCTGCAAAGCCGCTTCGCACAGCCGGGACAGAACCTCGGACGATCGCTCGAGACGACGCTTGGCAAGGAACGCTCAAACGCCGAGATGACTTTGCGCGCGACGAACGGCAACGTTCGCATCGATAAGTCTTACTAGGCGCCCCGTCGCCGCTGCCGGAGCAGCGATGAAGCGGGACTTCAGCACGCTGTGGGCATGCTGCTGCGGAGCCCCAGCTTCGCCATCATCTCGTTCCTCGCGCTGGCGCTCGGGTTCGGGGTCGCGACCACGATCTTCGGCAACGTAAACAACATTCTGCTCAAGTCGTTGCGCGAGGGCATGGGCATCGCGGCTATGGGCCTGACGGTGGGATTGCTCGCAGGGTTTTACTGCCACGCGGCTAGTCGGCTTTGCTCTACGGTGTGAATCCGAGCGACCCGGTCGTGTTCATCGGAGTCACCACTCTGTTTGCGGCGTCGGCGTTCGCCACGTCCTACTTCCCGGGCGCGGCGCGCGGTGCAGATCGATCCGGTGAGCGCGTTGCGCTTCGATTGATGTTCTTCTGTAGCGGCGGTCTGCGACCGCCGAAAAGGTTCCCTGCAATCCACGCGATTTCGGCGGTCATAGACCGCCGCTACAGACGTTTCAGTTCAACCCTCGCGCCGTCATGTCCTGATAGGCGCGCCGATCTTCATCGGCTTTGGCGACGAGGCCGACGTGCTGGTAGCACTCGGCGCGTTTCTGCAGGATGGCGGGACTTTGCTCGAGCGCGAGAGCCCTGGTGAGGGATTCAATCGCAGCCGCGTGATCGCCGCGCACCATCTCGAGCTCGCCGCGATAGTGCCATGCGGTCGATTCATTTCCGCCGAGATCAGTCGCCTGCCTGATGTGCTCGAACGCCTCGTCCACGCGGCCGAGCTTCATCAAGGCATAACTGCTCTCGGTGTGCGCGCTGCCTGACTTGGGCTCGTGTTGCAGCGCCGTCTCGGCATCCGCCGCGGCGAGTGTCGGCTGACCGATCTCGTTCAAGTGCCACGCACGTGTGACATACAGGTTGGCGTTGTTGCGCTCGACCGAGATCTCAGCATCGAGGCGGCTGATCGTTTCGAGGAACTCCGGCGACAGTGCACCGAGACGCAGCCGCGGGTCGACGCCGAGCTTCTCGCATTCCGCAGCGCGACCAAGATCAACGAGTGCGATGGCTTGAAAGAGCTTTGGGCGCACCGTCCAGCTGGCGAGCTTCCCGGCGGCGGCCCCATCCTGCAAAGCAAGCTCAGCATCTTCGCTGCGCAGGAACAGGAGTGCGCGATCGGCGAGTAGTTGATCGTCTTCAGGTCGCGTCGCAAGCCGGGCATCGAGTTTCCGGACCTCGGCGAGGAATTTGCCCAGTCGCTCAAACAAGCGGGCGCCGCGCCGCACATCAGGATCGCCAGCGTCCAGGTCCTGTGCGCGGCGGAAATCTTCCACCGCATCCGACCAGCGGTGCTGTCGGCGGCGGCAGAGCGCGCGCGCCATGCGGGTGGCGGCGTCTTCTTTGATCTCGAGCATGAGGGTGAGCATGGCGTCTTCCTCCTGCCACTGCTCCTGCGCGCGATGGGCACGCGCGATCTTGTTCAGCAGCCGGACATTCTTCGGGTTCGCAGCGAGGGCTCTTGACCAGGCGAGCAACGCCGCGCCCTGGTCGTTTTCCTTCTTCGCAAGGTCGCCAGCAAGCTCATGGAATTTCGGCGGCGGCGTGCGGACGTTCGCAAACCATTCCCCCATGGTTTGTTTCGCCTCGGCGATCTGGCCTTGGCCGAGTTGCGCGCGGGCGAGTGTTTCCCAGGCGCCATTATCGTGGGGCGATGAGCCGACCAGCTGGTGTGCGAGGGTGGCGGCTCTCGCGTAGGAACGCTCACGCAGTGCTTGCCGCAGCTCGGCACGTAACGCCTTCTCCTCGGGGGAGGGGCCGCGGTTGCACGATGATGTCGCGAGGCCGGTGGCGAGCACGACCGCGAGGAGGCAAAGCGCGCGCTTTGCACGGTGAAAACGAGGAATCATCTGGCGGAAGAAACAACCGACCAGTCCGCTGAAAGTCGCGCGCGCGCGAGCCCTTTCAGACTCCGGATTTCAGCGCATCGTATCCTGCATCATGCCTTCGTTCGACATCGTCTCGGAAGTGGACAAGCAGGAGATCGACAACGCGCTGAATCAGGCGCGCAAGGAGCTGGCGACGCGATTCGATTTCAAAGGGAGCACGGCAGCCGTTGAGATGGAGAAAGACAAGATCGTGCTGACGGCTGAAGACGCGAACCGGCTGCACGGCCTGCGCGAGATCGTGATCAACAAACTTTCCAAGCGCGGGGTCGACCTGCGGAACATCGACCAGCAGGATCCAGCGCTTTCGTCGATGGGGCACGCGCGCGAGGAGTTGCTCGTGAAGCAGGGTCTGGAAGGCGATAAGGCGAAGGAGATCATCGCTGCGATCAAGGCCGGCGGATTCAAGACGCAGAACGCGCTGCAAGACCGGCAGATTCGCGTCACTGGCAAGAAGCGCGACGAGCTGCAGGAGGTGATTCAGTTCGTGCGCGGTAAGGACTTCGGCGTCGCGACGGTCTTCAAGAATTTTCGAGATTAGGCAAGCCGGGCGATTGCTCCGCAACGTGCGTTCCTGGAACACACACGCCGGTGTAGGGATCGATGTATGGAAGCCCGCGGTCGCGACGCTCGGCAATGGTCGCAAGCGAGTGGCGATTCATCTCTTCGATGATCTCCAGCTTGCGATCGAAGGGGATAGCCCAGAAATCCTGATGTTGCTTGCGCCGAGAACCTTTCCAGGTCGTCAGGCTCCAATCGACCTGTGCGTCATTCGGCGGTGTCATAGCTGGATGGGTATCCGTGCAGGAGGCTGAGCTCGTCGATATCCGCGAGATCCTTCGGTCGCTTTGCATCTCGCTTCATTGCGAAGAGCGTGTTCAACGAGACAATGCGAACCGTCAAACCCGGCGCAACTGCTCGTTCGATTGCCCGCTCATATTCGACTGCGAAATCGAACGGCTCGGTCGTAAACACATCCAGCGGCGTTTCGCGGTGCGAGTCACTCCAGAAATTCAGGACCTGCATGTTCTTTTCTTGGAGCAGTCTCCGACGCACGTCGCTGTCGGCGAACTCCGCCGCCGTGATGGGAACGCTCGGCCGATAGCCGATTTGTTCCAGGGCGCGAAAAGCGCGCTCGATGAAATCGGGCGTCAGCCGGATCACCAGGTCGACATCGAACGTATTGCGGCCGTAGCCATGCTCAACAACGGCGATGCCACCGACGACGAGAAACGGAATCTCGGCGTCACGAAGCGCCGTTGCGATGAGGTGGAAATCCGACTTTGTCATCGGTCTCGCGACTGAAGCTCAGCCTCCCTGCACCGGCGGCATGATCGCGACGTCGTCGCCTTCCTTTAGCAGATAGTCGCGCTCGACGAACTCGACACCGACGCCAAAAAGGATGCTCCCATCCCAATCGCTCAGCTTCGGATGCTGCCCATACAGCACCGTGACCAGATCCGCCACGCTGGCGCCTTCCGGAACGTGCACCTCGGATTCCGACGCGCCGGTGACATCGCGCAGATGCGCGAAGAACTGCACGCGCAGCGTCATTGCGCGATCAACTCCTTCCGCAGAACGCCGATGCACGGCAGGTTGCGATAGCGCTCCATGTAGTCAAGCCCGTAGCCGACGACGAACTCGTCCTCGATCTCGAAGCCGACGTAGTCCGCGTCGACCGGCCGGGACCTCACCTTCTTCTTCTGCAGCAGAACGCACACACGCATTGAGCGCGGGCCGGCGGTGTTCAGCTTCTCGCGAATCGCGACGAGCGTGTTGCCGCTGTCGAGAATGTCGTCGAGGAGGAGAACGTCCCGGCTCTGGATGTCAGGCAACGCGACCTGACGGAAGATGACTTCGCCACTCGTCTCGATCCCGCCGTGATAGCTGGCAACACTGAGGCAATCGAGCTTTAGCGGCAGCGGAATGCGACGGAGCAGATCAGCCATAAAAATGAGGCTGCCGTTGAGGATAGCGATGACTGTCAGCTCGCGATCGCGATAGTCGGCTGAAATCTTCGCCGCGATTTGATCGAGGCGCGCGAGGATCGTCGACTCGTCGAAAAGCGTGCGGTCGAGATCATCCTGCATCGGCGAGCGGCAGTATCAGCGAACTCCCGGCCGACGCGAAGCGAAACTGTATGGTCGCGGCCCTTTACGCACCGTCACTGATACTGTTTCGGTCAACCACAAGTGGCAGTGCGTTACCTGTCAAAAGGGAAAAACTTACGTGGCTTTCCGCTTTTTGCCGCAACTCAGCGGCGATACGCCGGTTTGACTGCTGCTGCTGCTGTACAATACAAGCGATCGCGCGTCGTTCGGCAACAGTGAGCTATAGTGCAACTACTGGGCACGAGAGCCGCGTAATGTTCCGGTGCTGAGGGACAGCGGCGGCGACTTCAAAGGGTGAAACAACTCACATCCTCCGACTCCAATCCGCCGGGCTCGCCGAATGACAATGGGTCGTTTGTAGCGCCACTTTCCGATAATCTTTCGCCTGGGGTATGCGCGCGCCGCCAATGCCCAGTGCTGCAGCGCGCCCGTTGGACGGGCAAAGCCGCGTCGGCAATGATCTGCGCGATCTTTGCGACTGCCGGGACAGGTGTCGCTCAGGGGCAGCGATCGCCTCTTCGCGAGGCGCCGACAGCCCCACCGCCGCTGATATCGCAGGGCGCGCTCGCAGATGCTGAGGTACAGCGTACGCCTCAACTGTTCGCGCCATCGGCTGCTACAAATGCAACAACGCCGTCGGATTCGGCAGTGACGACTAACACGCCCGATCCGCTTGCGCCGGCTCTCACCACGTCTTTTGACGCGCTCAACTTCGATGAGGACGCGGCGCTTAACGGCCGGTTCCACATCCCGCCTGATCCTGCTGGAGCTGCCGGCCCGGCGCACGTCGTGAACGTGGTGAACACGAGCATCGAATGGTATACGAAAGCGGGAGTGCGACAGAATCGGCAGGCATTGAAGAACTTCTTCGCGCCGGTAGTGCCTTTGACCGACACATTCGATCCGAAGGTGATTTACGACCAGTACCAGGCGCGGTTCGTTGTGCTGACGATGGAGCGGACGGAGGCAAGTGGATCGAACCCGAACACCTCTCGCGTTTTCATCGCAGTTTCGGACGACAGCGATCCAAACGGCACCTGGTTTTTTCATATCCTTCAGACCGAGGAGCTAATCGGTTCCAACCAGAGCTGGGCCGACTTTCCCGGCCTCGCGGTCGACTCGGAGGCAATCTATTTCACGACGAACATGTTCGCGCACAATAACCAGCCAAGCGCGGGCGCATTCACCGGGCAGCGCACGTGGATCATAGCCAAGGATCCATTTTACTCGGGCAGAGCGGCGACAGCCACGCGCTACGATACTGCGACCGTGACAGGAGGCGATGGAGCGGTCGCTACCACGATGCAACCAGCGCAGATGTACGGGGACGTGCCGGGCGGGGTCGGCACGTACCTCGTGGCATACAGCGGTCTCAGGAGTGGAGGCACAAACTTCGTGCAGGTGGTCCGCATCGATAATCCCTTGTCTTCACCCATCTTCACCGGCGCCTACTCCGCCGTCGGCACCGAAACTGCCGATGACAAAACCGGGCAGGCCCTCCCGGGAGCGCCGCAACTCGGCACCACCCGGCTCATCGCGACGAACGATCGCCGCGTGTCTCAGAACGCCGTCTTCAGGAACAACAGGCTTCACTTCGCAGCACCCGTTCTCCCGCCGGGCGGCACCGACGCCAATCAGGTGACAGCGCACTATTTCGTCCTCGATACCACCACGCTCGATGCTGTCGGTGATGCGCCGCCTGTCGATCAAGGCAACGTCGGGGGCGAGGAGATCGCGGCCGGTGCGTTCACGTTTTTCCCGTCTGTCAGTGTTGATGCAGCCGGTAATCTGGCGATCGGCTTCGCCGCATCAGCTCCCTCAATTTATCCCGGCTCTTACTACACCGGCCGCCTCGCAACGGCCGCGGCGGGCACTACCCAACCCGCCGCAGTGTTACGGGCCGGTGTCGACTACTACATTCGCACCTTCCGCGACTCCACGACGCTCGCCAGTCGATGGGGTGATTATACGGGCATCTGGCTCGATCCATCCGATG
>DATHXZ010000483.1:0-1588 GCA_035459405.1 Chthoniobacterales bacterium | reverse complement strand
CGTCGCCTGCGACCGCGACGACATGTTCGTGCGTGCCTCGCAGATCGCGTCCGACCGCCATTCCGAGCGCAGCGGAGAGCGCCGTCCCGGCGTGACCAGCGCCGTAGCAGTCATGCTCGCACTCGCTGCGCAGCAAAAACCCATTCAGCCCCTCGTACTGCCGCATCGTCCCGATGCGATCCAGCCGCCCGGTAAACATTTTGTGCACGTAGCCCTGATGGCTGACGTCGAAGACGAACTTGTCCTTCGGCGTGTCGAACACCCGATGCAGCGCGATCGTCAGCTCGACGACGCCGAGGTTCGGACCAAGATGCCCGCCGGTTTCCGAGAGCACGCGGATGAGCTCATCACGCACCTCCTGTGCAAGCTGCGGCAGTTGGTCCTCGCGCAGCGCCTTCACGTCGGCAGGCGAGCGGATGCCTTGCAGAACTGATTTGCGCGTCAGAGCGCTAGAAGAGTCGGACTTCGTCATTGTCGGTATTTCCTTTATCGGCAGTCGGCGTGCTGCGAGACGCCTCGGCGCTCGGCTCAAACTCCTTCACGACCGGCTTGCCCGCATGGTTGCGCGTGATGATCTCGATGCGTTCCTCGGCGCTGGCCAGACGTTCCTGACACACTTTCACGAGCTTCATCCCCTCCTCGTAGCGCACGATCAGCTCTTCCAACATCATTTTGCCGGACTCCATCTGATCGACGATCTCCTCGAGCCGGTCCATCGCCGTCTCGAAATTGAGTTCCGCCTGTGCTTTCTCTGCCGTTTTCGCCATGGAGAACTGCCAAGTTAAGCACACCGACCGGCTATAAAAAGTGCGACTTCTCCCCCGGAGCGCGCTGCGGTGGTGGTTTTAACTCGACGGTCGCCTCGCTCCGTTGCTAGGCTGCGGGTCGCATGGTGCATTTCCTGCTCGTTTTCTGGAGGATAACCATTGCCGCGCTCGGCCCGTCCGAGTCTCTCCTGCGGCAAGGCTTTGACGCATGAGAACCATCTTCAGCCGACGCCTGCCGCATCTTCTCGCTGCGCTCCTTTGCTGCGGCGCGACCAACGCTTTCGCACACGAAGGCGGCGACCACGCCCATGCGCCGGCGCGCGCGGTGAATCTCTCGACGCGCATGAAGGTCGACCGCGGCGACAACGTGCTCATCGGCGGCTTCATCATCGTCGGCACTGGCGAGAAGCGTGTTGCGTTGCGCGGCGTCGGACCATCGCTGCCGGTCTCCGGGGCGCTTGGCGATCCGACGCTCGAGCTGTATGATTCGACCGGCAGCCTCGTCCTATCGAATGACAACTGGCGCAGCAATCAGCAGGACGAACTGATCGCGACCGGTCTCGCGCCGACCCACGACAACGAAGCCGCGCTGATCGCAACGCTCACGGCTGGCAGCTACACGGCAGTCGTACGCGGCGCGAACGACACGACGGGCGTGGCACTGGTCGAAGTCTACGACTTGGACGCGGCGAACTCGACCGCGCGTATGGCCAATCTCTCCACGCGCGGCAACGTGCTCAAAGGCGACGACGTGATGATCGGCGTCCTCATCATCACCGGCGACACGTCGAAGCGCATGATCGCGCGCGTGCCCGGGCCCA
>DATHXZ010000482.1:0-3659 GCA_035459405.1 Chthoniobacterales bacterium | reverse complement strand
TCTCGAACACGAACAATCGCAGGACGCTGGCGCGCGACGCGCCCAAGGCCATGCGTAGTGAGATCTCGCGGCGGCGGCCGGTGAAACGCACCAGCAGCAGGTTGGCCACATTGCTGCACGCGATCAGCAATACGAACGTCACCGCGGCGAGGAGAGTAGCGAATCCGGGGCGCAGATTTTCTGTCACGTCTTCCAGCAGCGTCTTCAGGATCGAGACGGACTTCGCGTCGATCTTCTCCGGATATTGCGAGCGGTAGCTGTTATCCAGCGAGCTCAGCGCCGCCTTCGCCTGCTCGACGCTGATCCCGGGTTTGAGCCGCCCGATCACACGCAGGAATGCGGTGCCTCGCATCATCCGTTCATGGGAGAAGCCTGGGATGACGAGCGGCTTTGTCGTCCAGACATCGACGTTCGGACCGACCCACGAGACCGGCATTGTCCGCACCATGCCGACTATCGTGTGCGGCGTGCCGTCGATCGTCAGTGTCCGCCCGATGACATTGGGATCGCTCCCCAGTCGCGCGCTCCAGAAGCGCTCCGTCACGATCGCGACGTCGGCGCCCTCTTCTTCCTCCGGCAGGAACGTGCGGCCGCGGACTGGCCGCACACCGAGCACGTCGAAGTAATTCGCGGTCGCCTTAAAATACGGCACCTGGAAAGCGTCGCCCAGCCCGGTGACAGTCCCGGCGCTGCCGTTCTCGGCAGCAAAGCCGGAGAAGATCGTCTGACCCTCGCGCAAGTGCATGAAGCGCGGCGCGGAAATGGGGAAATCGTCCGTCCGGTTTTGCGCGCGGGTGTAGAGATGCAGCACGCGTTCCGGCTCCTGGAACGGCAGCCCGCGGAGGAACAGATCGTTGATCAGGCTGAAGATCGCGGTGTTCAGCCCGATGCCGAGCGCGAGTGTGAGGACAGCGAGAAGGCTGAAGCCGGGCGTCTTGCGCAATTGTCGCAGCGCGAAGCGAAAATCAGTCATCATGGTGGGGAACCTCCTGAACGTGGCGCAAGCGCGCCGGGTTTAACCTGCAAGGGTGAGATGCACCGCGGCTGGAAACCAGATTCAAATTTCTGCGACGGCGAACGCACCTGAGTACAAAACGCCGCGGAGGTGCGCTTTTGTCTGCGCTGCGCCCGTTTCGAAGATCGTATGACCCGCCACTCGGATCAGGCGGCGGCACTCCGCGCGACAGCTTCGCGAAGCGCGGTGGCTTCAGAAAGAACATCGCGCAGCGGTTCGGTGAGCGCGCCAAGGGAGGCGAGCGTCGGCGTCGGCTGGACTGGCGCAACATCGTCGCGATCGCCGAGCCCGGAGTCTTTCAGCGCGCGCAGGCGCGTGTTGATTAAATCGCGGATCTCCTCGGCGTTGTTCACGCCGCGAAAGCGCACGCCGTGCAGGTTCTCCTCGCCGCTATGCTCCTTCTTTTGCGAACCGCCGCCGGCCGTATCCACGCGCAGATCGGCAATGCCAAGCAGGCGTTGGATCGGTCCTTGTGAGATCGAGATGTTCTGGATGTTCGCGAAGGTGATTGTCATCTCGCGCACCTTCACCACGCCTTCGCGCACGCGCAGGCTTCGGTTGGTGACGAGATACCAGCGCTTCTCGAAATCGAGGCGGACGAGCGCGAGCGCGAAGAGCCGTTGCACAATGACGATGCCAATGATGAGGAGCGGGGCGCGGAAGATGAAAGGCTGCGGGATTCGATCAATCGCGCGTGTCACGGATGTGACCATCGGGATGATCTCCATCGGCACGACAACCGCCACGGCGATAAGAGTCCGCAGCACCCAAGTCACGAGCAGGTAGCGGTAGTAATTGGGCGCAGCGCGAAATAGACGCGTGGTCGTCTCGTCGCCCGGTGGTGCGTCGGGATCGTCCGGGATGCGGAGGAGCCGCTCGGTCCAACTGCGGAATGCTTTATACACGCAGTAAAAGGGAGTTTTGATCTACAGATTTACACAGATCTGATCAGCGCTGGCCAAATCTGTGGAAATCTGTGTGATCTGTGGATGAGATGCCGCTGTGATTCATCACTCATCGCGGTATGTGGCGTTGCGTCGCTCGAGGAGCTCGCGCGTGCGGCGGAGTTCATCGCGGATGTTCAGCAGTAAGACGACCGTTTCGTCGTTTGTGCCGGCCGTAGAAGCTGCCGTCGTATCCTGCAGCCGTTCAGGCGCAACGCCGCCGCTCTTCGCCCCGCGCATCCGGGTGTAAAGGAAATCGCGGATAGCTTCGAATTCCTTGAAGCCTTCGATGACCAGCTCGGCACTGGCGGAGCCGGAGGCGGTCTGAATCTGGATGTCGGCCAGACCTAACCAGCGCTGGATCATCCCCGATTGCAGATGGATGTCCTGGATGCGGGCGTAGGTGAGATTCACTTCGCGGCGAAACAAAATACCGACGCGCATATGGATGCCTTCTTCGTCGAAACGATAGCGCAGCGTGCGATAGCGGAAGAAGAACAGCGGAAATGTGATGATAATCGCGGGGCCGGAAAGCACCGATCGGATCAGGTAAAGCGTCCAGAGCGACGGGTGCGGCCGCTCGAGTGCGAAGATCGGTTGGGCGGACGCGTTTGCATCCATGCTCGGCGAGTAGCTGCGCGGCGCGCGCGCGTCGAGAAGAAATGTCGCGGAGCGGCGGTATTATACCGCCGTTCCTAGTTCGCCGGCTGGCAGAGGCAGAAGCTGGTGATCTTCAGGTCCGCTTTGGCGCACGTATGCTGGAACTTTGCGCGCGCGGCGGCCGTTTCGCCGTCGCTCTTTTGGTGCTGCCGGAGCGACTCTGCAAGGCCGTAAGGCGACCAGCCGTTGTCCGGCAGGCGCTTCAAATCCTAAACTTGCTCCGCTTCCGCGTAGCTGCGGAATTTCGGAAACCATCTGGCGGATCTGCGCTGCATGTCCGAGGCGCGTGGCGATGTTATGCGTCATGGGTACATCGCCAGGCGCCAGCCACGCGTCTTGGACGCCGCGCGCGGCGTCCGTACCACGAGGGACGAGCCGGCTAAGGTGTTTGTTCGGTCGAAGCCGCTTTCTTCGCCTTAACGAGCACGTCGATCGCGTCTGGTCTGCCGTTCACGAAATCGAGCCGCGTAAGCCCGTCCGGCGTTTGTCGCACGACCGCAGGGATCGACAACGCCGTCAAATACCAGCCGCGCGGCAGTACGACGGAATTGCGCGGCCGGCCGAGGCTGCGGTCGAAGACGAGCTCGTCGCCGTCCAATCGGTAGCTCTGCGGCGCCGTGTAAGTCTCGGAGATGCGCAACCGAACCGACTGCCCTTTCTTCACCGCGGGAAAACGGAAGAGAACGACCTGCTGATCCGGCGCGACGGTTTCACCGCCGGCGGCACCGACACCTTTCTCCTTCATCTCGGCGCCAGTCAGCACCTCGACTTTCATCGGCTCACCGGTATCAAGAATTCTGCCGGATGGCTCGGCAACTTTGCTGCCTGTGCGGACGACGTTCAAGTAACGATCAGTGCCTTCGCGCGATTCGGTGTAATCGTGCGAGAGCTTGAACGCGTTCGTCTCCGGCGCCTGCAGGAAGTAGATGATGTCGCGGTCCTGATGTGCGCGTTCGCTGAGGCGCTCGCGTTCCGTCGGTCCCTGCGTCGGTGGAGGTTCCCAGCTGCGCGCGCCGGTTAATGGCCGCGGCTTGGCAGCA
>DATHXZ010000481.1:0-2624 GCA_035459405.1 Chthoniobacterales bacterium | reverse complement strand
GATATCGCTGCGCGACGGCATCTCGCGCACTTACGAGTGGTTCCTGCAGAATAAGGCCGCACCCGCGCTTGCCGCTCGATGACGAAGCTCCGGGTCGGGGTCGTTGGAGTTGGTCACATCGGCAGCAATCACGCCCGGCTTTACGCAGAGCAATCGACCGCGCAGTTCACCGCGATCTACGACACAGACACCGCTAAGGCGCAGCAGCTCGCATCACTGCACGGCGTGCATGCGAGCGAATCGCTCGCCGACTTCGTCGAGCAGGTCGATGCCGCGTCGATTGCGACACCGACAAGCAGTCATTTCGAAGTTGCGCGTCAGCTGCTCGAGGCGGGAAAGCATGCGCTCGTCGAGAAGCCGATTGCCGAAAACCCTGCTGAAGCGACTGAGCTCGCCCGGATGGCAGCGGAGCGGGAGCTTGTGTTGCAGGTCGGCCATGTCGAGCGCTTCAACCCTGTGCTCAGCGCGCTCGAGCAGCGCCTGACGCATCCCCGCTTCATCGAAGCGCATCGACTGTCGCCGTATCCGAATCGCAGCACCGACATAGGGGTGGTGCTCGATCTGATGATCCACGATCTCGAAATTATCCTGCATCTTGTCCGGTCGCCGGTGCAGACGATCGATGCCGTCGGCGTGCCTGTTCTAAGTCGCGGCGAAGACATCGCGAACGCACGCATCCGGTTCGAAAATGGATGTGTTGCAAACATCACCTCCAGCCGAATCAGCCCGGAGCGGATGCGCAAGATTCGCGTCTTTCAGGAGGACGCCTATCTGTCCCTCGATTACCAAAACCAGAGCGGCGAAATGTATCGCAAGACGGCCAACGGTATCGCGCGTGAAGAGGTGGAGATCGAGCGCGACGAGCCGCTAAAAAGTCAGCTCGTGTCGTTCATCGAATGTGCCGCCACCGGTCGCGCTCCGAAGGTCTCGGGGTTCGAAGCTACCGCAGCGCTTGAGCTCGCGATCGACATCACGAAGCGGATTGATTCGGCGCGATGAGCGCCGCAGACGAGGCTTCGGAGGGACGTGCTTCTGCACGTCCTCAGGCCCGTGGCGACGCCGAGAAGCAGACATGCAGAAGCATGTCCCTCCGGAACGCCCGCAGCCCATATCAGCGGCATCCAATACACCTCGCGCCGCTCGAGGCGCATAACCGTTCGAGCATCGTGTTCGTTACCGTCTGCACAGCGAAACGGAGCAAGATCCTCGCCTCGCCCGCGGCGCATCGAGCGTTGGTCGCCGCATGGCAGTCTGCCACAGCATGGCTCGTCGGCCGCTATGTGATCATGCCGGACCACGTGCATTTGTTCTGCGCGCCGAACGGAATCGACACGCCGTCGCTCGAAGTTTGGATGCGTTACTGGAAATCGATCGTGACGCGGAAAGTGCGGGAACCTGGCGGCAGTGTTTGGCAGCGTCATCACTGGGATCGCCAGCTGCGGCGCGGCGAGAGCTACAGTGAGAAATGGGAATACGTCTGCGGTAATCCTGTCCGACACGGGCTGGTCTCGGATTCCACGGATTGGCCGTATCAAGGCGAGCTGAACGAATTACGATGGTAGTCCGCCGCCCTTGGACGCGCGGAAGCGCGTCCCTCCGGAGGGACATGCTTCCGCATGTCCCCACCGCGACGAACGCATAACGGATGACCCTCTACTTCGTAGCCGGCGAGGCGAGCGGCGACACGCACGGCGCGGCGTTGATGCGGGCGCTGCGCGAGGTCGATGGGGCGATGAAGTTCATCGGCCGCGGTGGCCCACGTATGCGCGAGATCGCGGGCGGCGACTTCACCGACTGGAGCGAGCACTCGTCGGTGCTCGGCCTCTGGGAAGTCCTGAAGCAATACGGCTACTTCCGTCAGCAGTTCGCCGCCAGCTTGCAGGAGATCCGCGCCGCGTCGCCTGACGCGGTCGTGTTGATCGACTATCCCGGTTTCAATCTGCGCCTCGCCCGTGCAGTGCGTGCACAGTTCCCGAAGCTGAAGATCATCTACTACATCAGCCCGCAGGTCTGGGCGTGGAATCGCCGCCGCATTCCGAAGATGGCGCGCTACCTGGACTTGATGCTCTGCATCTTTCCGTTCGAAGCGGAGCTGTACAATCAATCCGGACTGCGCACCGTCTTCGTCGGGCACCCGATGATCGAAAGCCTCGGCGCGCGGCGCGTGAACGGCCCGCGCGAGGCGAACCTGATCGCGCTCTTTCCCGGCAGCCGGCCGCGCGAGATCCGCAAGATCCTGCCCGTCATGCTCGGCGCGGCAGAACGAATCATCGCCGCGAAACGGAACGCGCACTTCGAAATTGCAGCCGCCTCTTCACTTCTCGCGGATGAAATCCGACGCGCAGTTGCCCTCTCCAGCGTCGATGCCGCCTCTGTGCGCGTGAGTGTCGGCGAAGCCGCAGCCGCAATGCAGCGGGCGACTGTCGGCATCGTCGCTTCCGGAACGGCGACGCTCGAAGCGGCTCTGTTCAGGTTGCCGTTTGTGCTCGTCTATCGCGTCGCGTGGCTCACCTACGCCGCAGCGCGCGCGGTCGTGAAGGTGAAACATCTCGGCATGCCGAATGTGCTCGCCGGCCGCGAGATCGTTCCCGAGTTCATCCAGCACCACGCGCGCGCTGATCTCA
>DATHXZ010000480.1:0-1967 GCA_035459405.1 Chthoniobacterales bacterium | reverse complement strand
CTCGCCGTCACCGCGAAAACGCCCCGACGCGTAAGCGGGAATTGTTCCGTTCAATACGGCCATTCTGCCGCGTTGCTGCGTTACGTGAAATGAACGCGTGGCACTCTCGCCACGCGCTTTTGTCGTTAAATGAAAACGCTTTTGCGAAGCAAACTGCTGTGGGTACTCGTCGTCCTCGTCGTCGCGCTGATCGTGGTGCGCGCGATGCTGCCGATCTGGGTGCGGGATTACGTCAATCGCAAGCTCTCCGAAATCGAAGGCTATCGCGGGCGCATCGCGGAAGTGGATATTCACCTCTGGCGCGGCGCTTACAGCATTCGCGCCATCAAGATCGAAAAAACGACCGGCAACGTGCCGGTGCCATTTTTCGCTGCGCCGACCGTCGACTTGTCAGTCGAATGGAAGGCGCTGTTTCAAGGCACGCTCGTCGGCGAAATTCACTTCGAGCAGCCGCAGGTCAATCTCGTGAACGGTCCGAGCAAAGCCACCGATCAAGCCGCGCTCGATGAGCCATGGACTGACAAGGTCCGACAGCTGTTTCCGCTCAAGATCAACCGATTCACCGTCCGCGGCGGCGAGGTGCACTACCGCGATTTCAACAAGAAGCCGGCAGTCGACGTCGAGATCGACCAAATCCAGATGGTGGCTAAGAATCTCACCAATAGCGCCAAGCTCTCCGAGACGTTGAACGCCGAGATCGAGGTGGCTGGGCGTCCGCTTCGGTCGGGTCAATTGAAGGCGAACATCGACATGAATCCGTACGCAGCGAAGCCGACGTTCGCAGCCGAGCTCGAGATGGACGCGCTGCCGCTGGTGAAGCTGAACGATTTCGCGAAGGCGTACGGCGGGATCACCTTCGAGGAAGGCACACTCAAGGTCGCGCTCTCCATGAAGTCGGACCAGGGACGGTTCCGCGGCTACATCGAGCCGGTGTTCGACAAGATGGCGATCTTCGATCCGAGCGAAGACACCGAGAGCCCGATCGATTTCATCTGGCAGGGCATTGTCGGTGGATTGACGCGCATCATCCGCAATCACCCAAAGGACCGCTTCGGAACCAAAGTGCCGATCTCGGGAAGCTTTGACGATCCCGCGCCGGCCGTGATGGACACGGTCTTCAACGTCTTCAGAAACGCCTTCGTACAGGCATTCAAAGGCGAGCTGGGAAACAGCGACGTCGATCTCGAAGAGATCCAGAAGAGCGGCGAGACGAAGCCCGAAAAGGGCGACAAGAAGTAGCGTCCGCGCGACAGCCGTATTCGGCGATCACGAAGTCGCACGTTGCGCTTCACGCGCCGGCGGAGCATGACTATTCAGCGTGGATAATTTCTGCGGCGGAACAAGCGGCAACGACGCGGTGATCGGCAAACCGATGAGCTCCGCCTTAGGCATCCCAGCACGGGATGGCGGGAGCTGACGCGGCGGGTGAACGCCTCCGCCTACGCTCCTGGCCGCGTCGAGCTGCTTGGGAACCACACCGACTACAATCAGGGCGTCGTGCTAGCCGCGGCGATAAACCGGGGCCTGACCGTCGCCGGCTCCTCGCGCGACGATGGAGTGATCTCACTGCGTACGAGCGGGCCGGGCGCAGCGCTCGAATTGAAGATCGGCGACTTGCGCCGGCAAACGGAGCAACGCTGGGCGAATTACCCGTTAGGCGTTGTCCATCAGCTTCTGCAAGCGGGGCACCCCATCGGCGGCTTCGACGCGGAGGTAGGCGGCGATGTTCCCTCGGGCGCAGGGCTGTCGAGCTCGGCTGCGTTCGAGGTCGCGACAGCGGGGTTTCTGATGAAGCTGCACGGGTTGCGCATCGAGCCGCTCGAAGTGGCGAAGCTCTGCCAGCGCGCGGAGAACGAGTTTGTGGGCGTGCGCTCCGGGCTGCTCGACCAGGCGACGTCGGTGTTCGGACGCGCCGATCACCTCGTCTTTCTCGATTTCCAGACGGAGGAAATTCGCAGGATCGCTTT
>DATHXZ010000479.1:0-6855 GCA_035459405.1 Chthoniobacterales bacterium | reverse complement strand
CTCTACCGCTGTCCGCAGTGCGGCAAAGAGTTTCCACGCGTCCGAAAGATCACCCGACGCGTAGCATGTCTTGCCTGCTGCCGACGCTACAATTTGGGCCAGTTCGACAAACAATTCAGACTGCAACTTGTGACCGGTCCGCAACGCTCTACACTTTCCCGTGTTCAACGTTAGAACTGTGAAGAAGCCACTCTTTCTCCTCACGCTCCTGGCGCTCCTGGTGTGCGCGGCCAGCCAAAGCTTCGCCTTCAAGATCAGCGGCGAGCGCTGGACACGCAATCGCAGCGTCATGATGCACCTCTCACTCGGCGAATTTCAGCCGCTGCAGGATGGTTTTACCTCGTTCAATGACTCCGCAGCCGACGCGCTCGCAACGTGGAACCAGCACCTCGTGCACATGAAGTTCCGCTGGCTGCTGGGCTCGACGCTTCCGCAGTCGAAGACGGATGCCGACAACTCGGTCTTCTTCTCGAGCAACGTCTACGGCGATTCGTTTGGGAGGAATGTCCTCGCGATTACGCTGATTTCGACGCGCGGGTCAGTGACTATCGAGAGCGACGTGATCTTCAACAGCGCCAGAATGTATGATTCCTATCGCGGGCCGCAGCAGGGCGAGCTCTTCGATTTCCATCGTATCGCGCTGCATGAATTTGGGCACGTAATCGGGCTGGACCACCCGGATCAAGGAACCAATCCGCAGCGCGTCTCTGCATTGATGAATTCGCGCATCGGGGACCTCGACGCTCTCACCCGCGATGACATCGCCGGCGCCCACGCGCTGTATGACGCCGGCCCTGAATATCTGTCATCCGTCCCCGCGCCTAATCTGGTGAATCTGTCGACGCGCGCGTTCATCGGCACGGGCGAGGAGGTGATGATCGGTGGCTTCATCGTGCAGGGATCGCAGCCGGCGACGGTCATTTTGCGTGCGATCGGGAATTCGTTGAGCGCGCGTGGGGTCAGCGGCACCAACGAAGATCCGACGATCGAACTCCGCAGCGGTTCGGGGCAGCTTCAGTTCAACGACGACTGGGTCGACTACCGCAACGCCGAGACCGTCGCAAGCTACGGGCTCGATCCCACAGGCAGCCGCGAGGCCGCCATCATTGCGACGTTGCAGCCTGGGAACTATACGGTTGTGATCCGCGGTTTCGAGGACGTGACCGGCGTCGGGTTGGTCGAGCTCTACGACCTCCATACGACGAATGGCCGCGCCGGTAACATCTCCACCCGCGCTCGCGTCGGTACCGGGAACGACGTGATGGTCGCAGGTTTCATCATCGGCAGCGGCACGAGCAAACGCGTGGTGGTTCGCGGTCTCGGCGCGTCGCTGCGAGACTCCGGCGTCGCGAACTCCCTCAACGATCCGGTGATCGACCTGCGTGATCGAGACGGTAACCGCATCCGCTTGAACGACGATTGGGAATCTGACCCCGAGTCGAACGAGGTGCGGAACTCGGGGCTCGCGCCGCGGCACGGCAACGAATCCGCCATGCACGTGACCCTGAATAGCGGGTCGTACACCGCGATCATGAGCGGCTTCGACAACCAGACCGGGATCGGTCTGGTGGAAGTGTACGATCTGAGCCCCGCGCCGTAGCGAAGAATTGTACGCTAGGCGCTACGCCTGCGATATGTAGGCCGGGCGCTCCGCCTGGCAATGCTCCACGGCAAGCGAAGCGCTTGCCCTACAACGTCACGCCGGCGCGGCTACACGTCGGCATTGTCGCCTTTACCCGCCTGCTGGCCGCGCAGCTTCGCCTGGATGAACATGTCGATGTCGCCATCCATCACTGCCTGCACGTTGCTCGTTTCAGCCCCGGTGCGGTGATCTTTCACCATCTGGTACGGCTGAAAGACGTAGGAACGAATCTGACTTCCCCACGCCACGTCGCCCTTTTCCCCGTACTGCCGATCGATCTCGGCCCGCTTCTTGTCCTGCTCGATCTCGTAGAGCTTCGCCTTCAACATCTTCATCGCCAGCTCACGATTGCGACCCTGGCTCCGCTCCGCCTGACACGCGACCACGATGCCAGTCGGCTTGTGCACAATGCGCACAGCCGTCTCGACTTTATTGACGTTCTGACCGCCTTTGCCACCTGCGCGATAGGTGTCGACTTCGATGTCTGCGGGGTTCACCTCGATCGGCGCGGAATCGGCGATTTCTGGCACCACATCCACGCTCGCGAACGAGGTGTGGCGGCGCTTGTTTGAGTCGAACGGCGAGATCCGCACCAGGCGGTGCACGCCGCGTTCGGTGTTTAGATAACCGTAGGCGTATTCGCCGCTGACGAGAAAAGTCGCCGACTTGATGCCGACCTCTTCGCCGGTCTGGATGTCGATCGTCTGCGACTTGAATCCGCTGCGCTCAATCCACCGCTGGTACATGCGCAGCAGCATGTCCGCCCAATCGCACGACTCAGTGCCACCGGCGCCGGAGTGAATGGTGACGAATGCATTCGCTCGGTCGTTAGGTCCGGAGAGAAATTGGCGCAGCTCGAACTCGCCCAGCTTGCGAGCGAGCCGTGCATGCTCGGTTGCGACTTCCGCTTCCGCAGTGGCACGCTGCGCCGCGTCCTCTTCCTCGGCCGCGAGTTGCTGCAGCACTTCGAAGTCATCAATCTCGCGCTCCAGCTCGCGGAACGGATTGATGAGCGAGCGGAGGCGCGAAACCTCCTCCACATCGCCCTGCGCGCGCTCGCGGTTATCCCAGAACTCGGGCGCGGTCATGCGCGCCTCGACTGCAGCTAGTTGTTCTTGCAGGCTGGCGAGGTCAAAGAAACCTCCGCAGTTCGTCGACGCGCGACTTTAAATCCTCAGCGCTGATTTCCTGAACCTCCGTAGCCATGCGTGAATGATAACAAGCTCGCATACGCTTGCCAGCGTCGGCTGAAAGCCGCGCGTAAGCGCGTGTAGAGGCGTTTGTGTCAAACGCCTGGCGCGGGGCGTGGCCACGCGCTCAGCCCCGGTGCTTGACACAAGCACGGCTACAGCATCAGCGTCGCTGATGCCGGATCGGCCGCCGCGGCTCGAGAGGATCTTCCAGTCGTATGACGCGGCCGCTGTACTTTGTGACGTTCAATACGCACGCTCGCCGTCACCTGCTCACCAAGCCGCGCGTTCATCAGCAATTCATCGCCGTTGCTACTACAGCCGAGCAGCGCGGCGTCGCAGTCGGCCGCTACGTTCTCATGCCTGACCATGCGCATTTGTTCGTCCGCAGCGGACCGGACTTTCTGCTCCCTCAGTGGATGCGAATGCTCAAGCGCACGCTATCGAAATCAATCGCAGCCGGGCTTCCACATTGGCAGCACGGGTTCTTCGACCACCTGCTCCGCCACAGTGAAAGCTATGCGCAGAAATGGGAATACGTGCGGCAGAATCCCGTGCGTGCTGGCTTGATCGCAGATCCAGACCATTGGCCTTACACCGGCGAGATCGTGCACCTCCCGAGGTAGAGGCGTTTGTGCCAAACGCCTGGTCGCATGACGTAGCCACGCGCCAGGTCCCGGTGCTTGACACAAGCACCGCTACACGACAGGCCTAACGCACGGGCGTCGCGGGCTTCGGCTTTTCCCGCGGCGGCTCGAGACGGAAGATGGTCTCGCCGTCTTTCATCAGATCGAGGCGATCGCGCGCGATGGTCTCGAGATAGGCGGGATCGGTTTTTAGCAGGTTGGCCTCACGGGAATGTCGCGCAAGCACCATCTTCTGCTCGCTAACTTGCGCCTGCAGCGCTTCGAGCTCGCTGCGGCTTTGCTTCAGCTTCTTGTACTGCGGGAGGAAGAGACTAACGATCACCAGCAGCAGCGCGATCGCGATCAGCCCCTTAAGAACCTGATTGAGCTGCTGCCAAACCGTGGCTTCGCGACGCGCTCGGAAATCGCCGTAGCCGGGGTGATCCACTAGCGCATCTTACCGCCGTAGACGGCATTGTCACCAAGTTCCTCCGCAATCCGGAGAAGCTGGTTGTATTTCGCGACGCGATCGGTGCGGCAAAGCGATCCCGTCTTGATCTGGCCGGCGTTTGTTGCCACGGCGATGTCCGCAATCGTCGTGTCTTCCGTTTCACCCGAGCGATGGCTGATCACTGCGGTGTAGCCGTTCTCGCTGGCGAGGCGGATTGCATCGAAAGTCTCGGTCAGAGTGCCAATCTGATTCACCTTCACGAGGATCGAGTTCGCCACGCCTTGATCGATGCCTTTGCGAAGGAACTCCACGTTCGTCACGAATAGATCGTCGCCGACGAGCTGAACACGATCGCCGAGGCGCTCCGTCAGCTTCTTCCAGCCGCTCCAGTCATTCTCGGCGCAGCCGTCCTCTATCGAGATGATCGGGAAGCGCTTCGCGAGCGACTCATACAAGTCAATCAACTCCTCCGCACTGCGACGCGAGTTGTCGGATTTTTTGAAAACATATTCGCCGCTCTCCTTGTCGTAGAACTCGGATGATGCCGTATCGAGCGCGATGAAGATCTGTTCGCCGAGCTTGTAGCCAGCGCGCTCCACGGCGGTCGCGATCGACTCGAGCGCGTCTTCCGCGGATTTTAGGGCTGGTGCGAACCCGCCTTCGTCGCCGATCGCGGTCGAGAGGCCACGCTCTTTCAAGACGGCTTTCAGCGCGTGGAACACCTCCGTCCCATAACGCAGCGCTTCGGCAAACGTCGGCGCGCCTTTCGGCATGATCATGAACTCCTGAAAGTCGATCGGAGCGTCGGAATGCGCGCCGCCGTTGAGGATGTTCATCATCGGAACGGGCAGCGTGTTCGCGCGCGAGCCGCCCAGATATCGGAAGAGCGACATTCCAGAAAAGGCCGCGCCGGCGTGCGCGTTTGCCAATGAGACGCCGAGCAGCGCATTCGCGCCGAGGTTCTTCTTGTTCTTGCTCCCATCCAGCTCCAGCAAACGCCGGTCGATCGCCTCCTGGTCGAGCGCGTCGGCGCCTGCCAGGCCCTGCGCGACAGTCGTATTCACCGCATTGACCGCGCTCTGCACGCCTTTGCCGGCGTAGCGCTTCTTGTCGCCGTCCCGCAGCTCCCAGGCTTCGTGTTCACCCGTGCTCGCGCCACTCGGGACGGCCGCGCGCCCGAACGCGCCGCCTTCGAGGAAGACGTCGACTTCGACAGTCGGATTGCCGCGCGAGTCGAGGATCTCGCGCCCAATGATCTTGCTGATGGAGGTCTTTGCCATAGATCGCGCTGCGCGAGCGGCAGCGAGGCCGCTATCATGCGCGGATCGTCCGGCCTGTCTACATAATGTTCCCTCGCGCAACCCGCCCCACCGCGGCTCAGCCGCTACATTCCGTTGGCAAACGCCCGAGCGCGGCATAATCTCGCTTATGGTTTCTCCGGCGCGTATTGCCCTTGCGCTTTTGCTCGCAACTGCCACGGCGGCAACGGCTGCCGATCCAACGCCGCTTCCGGCAGAGCAGCTCGCGAAAGCAGTCCGAACGGACACCATCTCCATCCCTACTCCGGGCGAGCTTTTCGCCGCACTCTCAAAGCCTGGTGCGCCGAACTGGGCCGCGCAATATCGCAACCCGATCCCGATGACCTATCGGAATCGCGCCCAGATTGCGCTGAATCTCGGTGGGCTCATCGCGGACGGCTTCATCGCGGTCGAGGCACAGGACGGCCAGCAGGTGAAGAATATCGGCACGGATATCATCAAGCTCGCGAAGGCGCTCGGCGTGAGTGAAAACGTGCTCAGCCGCGGCAAAAGCATCAATGAATTTGCCGAGAACAACGAGTGGAGCGCACTCCGCGAAGAACTGGAGGCGACGCAAAACGAGGTCAAAACCTCGATGCAATCGAATCGCGACCAGGACCTCGTCATCCTCGTCAGTCTTGGTGGTTGGATTCGCGGGACTCAGGTCGTCAGCGGTTCCGTGACGAAGAACTATGACGAGACCGCGGCGAAGGTGCTGCGCCAGCCGGCGCTCGTCAGCTTCATGCAGTCGAAGATCAAAGACGTCTCGCCCGAAGTGCAAAACGAGCCGCTGGTGAAGAGCGTCACGAACCAACTCAACGAAATTGAAAAGCTTGTCACCTTTGCCGGCACTGGCATCCCGACTGCTGAAGATGTGGCGAAGCTGAACGCCGCCGTGACGAAGCTCACCCAAGAAATCCAGCACAAGGAGGAAGCGAAATGAGACACCGCACGGCCATTCTCCTCATCGCTACGAGCCTCGCGGCAGTTCCGCTTTGCTCGGCGGAGACGGACAACCAGGTGGACGCGCGCAGAGTTGCGCTCGACCTCGCCGGAGCATTTGCGAACGACGGATTCAAGGTTCGCGACGGTCATTGGACCGGCACGGTCAAGAAGGGCGAGCGCGCAGTCGTGGCGGTGAATCTTTATGCCGGCAACGAGTATTGGTTTTCGGTGGGCGCGACCGGCAAATCGCCCAAGTTCTCCCTGAACCTCTACGACGAAAACGGCCAGCCAATGACGACGGAGGAGTTTGCGGGGAATGACAAGGCTGCCGCGGGGTTTTCGCCGACAATCAGCGGCCAGTACTTCGTCTCGATCGCCGCTGAGGAAGGCGACACCGGAACATTTTGCCTCGTCTATTCGTACAAATGAAACTGCTCACTTCACTCAGCCTCGCAGCTCTGCTCGCGATCGGTCTCGCGGCGTTCCCGGGTTGCAGCGCGAGCCGCAACGTGCTCACGCAGGTCACCAGCGCCGAAGGCGGCAGGATGTACGCCGTCGGCGTTGAGCAGGCGGCGTTTTTCCGCTTCGGTCCGCAGCAAGGCAATGGGCCGGACGAGCAATTGCCGCGCGACACACTCGTGCGCCTGATCCGCAATTCATTTGGATATTCGAAAGTCGTGATCGCAGCGACAGGGAAACAGGG
>DATHXZ010000478.1:0-13709 GCA_035459405.1 Chthoniobacterales bacterium | reverse complement strand
TCTCCGAAGCGCCGCGTGACTTGGGAGATTAGGAGTAGGATTAAGATTAGGAGTAAGAGGGGGAGAAGATCTTACCGCGATGCGAATCGTCTCGTACAACATCAACTCGCTGCGCCGCCGGCAGGATCGCCTTCTCGCGTGGCTCGACGAGACGAAGCCGGACGTCGTCTGCCTCCAGGAAACGAAGTGCACGGACGAGCAGTTCCCTCAGCTCGAGCTGCGAGCGGCAGGCTACCATTCAGTGTTTCACGGACAGAAGTCGTATAACGGAGTCGCAATTCTCTCGAAGATCGAGCCGCGCGACGTGCGTCCCGGCTTGTGCGACGAGGACGAAGATCCGCAGGCCCGTGTGATTGCCGCGACGGTCGGTCCGGTTCGAGTGTTCTGCGTGTATGCGCCGAACGGACAGGCGGTCGGCTCACCTGCTTATGACTACAAGCTGCGCTGGTACGAACGCCTGCAGAACTGTCTCCGCCGGCACGAAGCCGCTGCCACTAATCTGGTGGTCTGCGGTGACTTCAACGTCGCACCTCAGGATGACGATGTTCATGACCCAGCGCTCTGGCGCGGGGCGATCATGTGCTCGGATGGCGAACGCGCGGCTTTCAACCAGCTGCTCGATGCGGGATTGGCCGACACGTTGCGTCTGCACCGCGGCGAGACCGGCCTGTTCACGTGGTGGGACTACCGAATGCTGTCATTTCCAAAAAACCGCGGGCTGCGCATCGACGCGGTGCTGGCGAGCAAGTCACTCGCAGAGCGCTGCCGGGATGCGGGCATCGACCGCGAGATGCGCAAAGGCAAAGAGCCTTCCGACCACGCGCCGATCTGGGCTGAATTCGACGTGTGAGCGCGCGCCCGGCCTTACACATTCAGCAAGCACCAGCGAAGCCGCTGATGTTGTTCGACGGCGACTGCCATTTCTGCCGGCGCTGGATCGAGCGGTGGCGCGACATCACAGCCGGCGAAGTCGACTACGCACCGTTTCAGGAAGCGGTGGAACAGTTTCCGGAGATTCGGCGCGAGGACTGTGAACGCGCCGTGCAGTTCGTCGAGAAGAACGGCAGATTGTCGAGTGGCGCGGAAGCGGTGTTCCGCTCGCTGACATACGGACGCGGCCCGAAGTGGCTGGCGCGCTGCTACGAGCGAGTGCCTGGGTTCGCGCCCGTCACGGATGCGGCATACAGCCTCGTCGCGCGCAATCGGATGGCCGCGTCGATGGGCACGCGGCTTCTCTGGGGCAAGGACGTGCGCCGGCCGACCTACTTCACGGCACGGCGGATCTTTGTCCGCGCGCTCGCGCTGATTTTTCTGATCGCCTTCATTTCCCTTTGGACGCAAGTCGACGGGCTGATCGGCGAGCGCGGCGTATCGCCGATCGCCAGGTTCCTGCCTGCTGCACGGGAACAGATCGGGCCGAGCGCTCCGTACATTCTGCCGACGCTGTGCTGGTTGAACGCGAGCAATGAATTCCTGCACGTGCTCTGCGGTGCCGGAGTTGCGTTATCACTCCTGCTGATCGCAGGACTTCTACCCGCGATCACGCTGATGCTGCTGTTCGTCGGCTACCTGTCGCTCACGGTCGCGGGTCAAACGTTCCTGAGCTTTCAGTGGGACATCCTTCTCCTCGAAACAGGCTTTCTCGCGATCTTTTTCGCGCCATGGCGTTGGCGGCTAAACGCCGCGCGCGGGGCGCCGGTGTCGAGCGCGGGTTTGTTCCTGCTGAAGCTGCTGCTCTTCAAGCTGATGTTCATGTCGGGCGTGGTGAAGCTGACGAGCGGAGACGAGTCGTGGTGGGACCTCAGTGCGATGACTTACCACTACGAGACGCAACCGCTCCCGACGGTACTCGGCTGGTGGGCACACCAGGCGCCGCTCTGGCTACAGAAATCCTCAACCGCATTCACTCTCTTCGCGGAGCTGGCGGTGCCGTGTCTGATCTGGGCTCCGCGCCGGCTGCGACTGCTCGGCGCGGCGTTGCTCATCGGCTTGCAGGCGATGATCGGGCTGACGGGGAACTACGCGTTCTTCAACCTGCTCACGATCGTGCTCTGCCTGCTGCTGATCGATGATGCGGCGTGGCGCCAGATCGGCGCCTTCGTTAGGCGCAAAGCGACTCAACCAGCGTCGCCCGCAATTGGAACGGCACGCGTGCAGCGCGCAGCCGCAGCCACCGTGCTCGCGGCTACGCTTCCGCTGAATGCGATGCTGATTTACAGCGCGTTCAAACCGGAAGCGATGCCGCCGCGGCCGCTAGTCGGGTATCAGGACGCGCTTGAGCCATTCCGAATCGTAAACGGCTACGGCTTGTTTCGCGTTATGACGAAGACGCGTCCGGAGATCGTGATCGAAGGCAGTGCGGATGGTGTCGATTGGCTGCCGTACGCGTTCAAATGGAAAGCCGGAGACGTGCAGAATGCGCCCCGCCGTGTCGCCCCGCATCAGCCGCGGCTGGATTGGCAGATGTGGTTCGCCGCGCTCGGGTCGTACCGCCAGAATCGGTGGTTTCTCGGCTTATGTGAGCGGCTGTTCGAGAACTCACCAGAAGTCGTCGCGCTGCTCGAGCGCAATCCCTTCCCAGACGCGCCGCCGCGGTACATCCGCGGCATCGTGTACGATTACGAGTTCACCACGCCCGCCGAGCGCCGCGAGACCGGCGCCTGGTGGAAACGCCGCGAGCTGCGTGAGTATGTCTCGCTTCAGCGGCGCGATTCTTAGGTGATTCGCGGCGGCAGCTACGCTCGCGAGGCTTGAAGAGCGTTAGGGATTGTGAATATCTTTCGCGGATGCCGAAAGAAGAGCAGATCGTCACCGAAGGCACCGTGACCCAGGTTTTGCCGGGCACGATGTTCCGCGTCGATCTGCCCGGAAATCGCAACGTCCTCGCCCACATTTCGGGCAAGATGCGCAAGCATTTCATCCGCATCGTGCCGGGCGACAAGGTCGAAGTAGAGCTCTCGCCCTACGACCTGACGAAGGCGCGCATCATCTTCCGCGAGAAGTAGGCATCCGCAGCCGCACCGTGCGATTAATCGGCGCGCGTAAGCGCACTTGGCAGGCGATTTACGTTTCTGCTCAAGAGGAGTCGGGCTGCGCTGTTGCCGCCGAAAACGGGCGCGACGCGGCGGACTCCCCACTAGAAAAATTCGAGGAAAACTACCATGGCTGAACAAAATCAAGGCAATCAAGGCGGCACCGGAATGGGCGCTGGCGGAATGGGCGGCGGTGCGACCGGTGGAGCTGGGAACGGCGGCGGTGCAGCCGGCGCGACGGATGCGACGGGCCGGCTCGAAGCCACTCGTACGCACGCCCGCCAGGCAGCGGAAGAGCTCCGCACTGCAGCGACTGAAATCGCGGGCCAGTATCGTGGCCGCTCCGAACAGGCGTGGTGCGATGCGCAGCAGCGCGCGCGCACGTTGCAGGAAGATGGCGAGCAGTACGTGCGGGAGAACCCGACCAAAGCTGTCTTCAGCGCGCTCGGCATCGGTTTCGTTCTTGGACTGATCTTCCGGCGCTAGTTCGCTGAATGGCTGGCGATTCGATGCGGTTCCGCAATCCGGCGGGGCACGCCGGCTTGCTGAATAATCTCGTCGCGCTGACGAATGCGCTCGCGGGGTTCTTCGAGAGCCGCATCACACTGTTCGCCCGAGAGTCGAAGACGGCTCTCGTGCAGCTGCTGCTCATCGCGGCGGCGGTGATCACCGCGCTCGTGCTGGTGGTCTCAGGCTACGTATTTCTGGTCGTGAGCGTGATCTTCGGGATCGCGCACGCGGCGGGCGTGTGGTGGGTGTGGATCGCGCTGGCGATGGGCCTGCTGCATTTCATCCTCGCAGCCGGGTGCGGATTTTTCGTCACGACGCAGATCAGGAAGCCGATGTTCAATGCGAGCATCGCGGAATTGAAGAGGGATCGTGAATGGCTAAAGACCCTAAACAAGAGCGAGAGCTCCACGAGATAAGGCAGCAAATCGCGCATTCGCGCGACCGGCTCGGGCGGGACCTGGAGGGGCTGCGCTACGAGCTCGATTTCCCGCTCAAGTTCCGCAAGTCGTTTCAGCGGAACACGACGACGTGGATCTCGGCACTCGTGCTCGCCGGCGTCGTCATGACCGCGCGGGCGACCTCGCGCAAGAAGGTATACACCACGGGTAAAAGTGGGCAGCACAAGAAAGGCGAGGAGCAGAAGAAGGGGATGCTGCAGGCCGGTCTCGCGATGGGCGCGCTGCGCTTCGCGACAAGCATGCTCAGGCCCGTCGTGATCAGCTACGTGACGCAGCGGTTTGGCGGTCACGTGCCGCGCAGCGCCGACAAGCGCTACTAGGTTTTCGATTTACGCGCTCGGTGCGGAGGCATATCTATCCTCGCACCGGATGAGCGTCGAAGCACTGCCGCCTGCTGAAGACAAGAGCGCAGCGACGCCGCGGCACGTCGACGACTATCTCGCTGTCGGCCTGCATGCCGGCGCCTCGGACATTCACCTCGGAGTCAATGCGCCGCCGATCTGGCGCTTGAATGGACTGCTGCAGCCGATCTGGCCTGATGCGCCACGGCTGACCGCCGACGACACCGCTGCTCTCGTTGAGGCATTTTTGCCCGAGATTCACAAGGCGCAGCTCGCGAAGCGTGGGGATGCGGATTTCGCCTACGCGACCGATTTCGGACGCTTCCGCACCAGCGTTGTGCGCCAGCGGCTCGGAATCGATCTCGTCTTCCGCATCATCAACATGCAGGTGCGCACCATGGACGAGCTCGCGCTGCCGGACCACCTCAAGCTACTCACGCGTTATCACAACGGACTGATCCTCGTCACCGGCGCGGTCGGCAGCGGCAAGTCAACGACAATGGCCGCGTTGGTCGAGCAGATAAACATCGAGCGCCGCGAGCACATCATTACGCTCGAAGACCCGATAGAATACATCTTCGAGCCGAAAGGCTGCCACATCACCCAGCGCGAGGTGCACACGCATACGGTGTCGTTCAGTGCAGCGCTGCGTGGCGCGTTGCGCGAAGATCCTGACGTGATCATGATCGGCGAAATGCGCGACCTGGAGACCATCTCGCTCGCGATCACTGCTTCCGAGACGGGGCACCTGGTGCTCGGCACGCTTCACACGGGCAACGCTTCGCGCACCTTGGACAGATTGCTCGACGTCTTTCCTGTCGACCAGCAGGAGCAGATCCGCATCATGGTCAGCGAGTCATTGCGCGGCATCATCAGCCAGCAGCTCGTGCCGCGCGCTGACGGTCGCGGCGGCGCGCTCGCGCTTGAGACGCTGACCAATTCGCCGGCCGTCGCAAATGTCATCCGCGAAGCGAAGACCTACATGCTCCCAGGCATCATCCAGACGGGCAAAAAGCAAGGCATGCAGCTGATGGATGACGCGCTGATCGATCTGTATGACCGAGGGATCATCAGTGGCGAAGAGGCGTATGCGCGTGCCGAGCAAAAGCAGATGATGCGACAGCACGTGGCGAAATGAAGAAGTGCCTTAGACAAAGGCCACAGACGAACACAAGGGCAGGCCTCGCCGGCTTCTGCTTTGTGGATCTTTGTGGGGCTCTGTGCCCGGCATCTGTTCGGTCTGACGGCGGCTCACGCGATGGCATACCTGGACGCGTTCTTTGAAGTCCTCGTAGAGCAGGGCGCGTCCGATCTCCACATCGGCGAAGGCCAGCCGCCGAAGATGCGGAAGCACGGGGACGTGACGCCGATTCGGGACGAGCCGATCACGCGTGACGAGGCGGCATACATGTTGAGCGAAATCGCCGGACCGGAAAACTGGCAGCTCTTCGAGAATCGCGGCGACCTCGACTTTGCTTACGAAATGGACGAGCACTCACGCTTTCGCTGCAACTTCCTCAAGCAGGCGAACGGCTACGGTGCGGTGTTCCGTCTCATCCCGACCAGGATCGCCACCCTCGAGCAGCTTGGAATCCCACCGGTGGTGAAGGAGTTCGGCCACCTGCGCGGCGGGTTGGTGCTGGTCACTGGTCCTACTGGCTCAGGAAAGTCGACGACGCTTGCCGCGTTGATCGATTACATCAACGCGAACTTCTCTCGCCACATCGTGACGATCGAAGAACCAATCGAGTTCGTGCACGACAACAAGAGGAGCATCATCACACAGCGCGAGGTGCCGGTGAATACCGCGTCGTTTCCCGCGGGGCTAAAAGCCGCGCTGCGCGAGGATTCAGACATCGTGCTCGTCGGCGAGATGCGCGATCTCGAGACAATCTCTCTCGCGCTCACCGCGGCGGAGACCGGGCTGCTGTTGTTCGGAACGCTGCACACGAACAACGCGCGCAAGACCGTGGATCGCATGATCGACGTCTTCCCGGCGAACAAACAGGCACAAGCGCGCACGATGCTCGCGAACTCGTTGCGCGGTGTGCTCGCGCAGCTGTTGCTGAAGAAGACACCCGAAGCCGGAGGCGGACGCATCGCGGTGAACGAAATCCTGGTCGCGAATGCCGCCGTCTCCGCGATCATCCGCGAGGGCGCGACACAAAAGCTGCAGGATGTGATCGTCGCGGGCAAGGGGCAGGGGATGCAGTTCATGGATGACGCGATCTGGTCGCTATTGCAGCAGGGGATCGTCTCGCCGCACGAGGCCTTCATGAAGGCGATCGACAAGAATCGCTTTCGCGCGTTCCTGCCGCCGCAGGAAGCCGACCTCGCAAATGCCGCAGGGGCTGCGTCCCGCGATGAGAAGCTTCTCCCCGGCAACTTCGTCAAACCGAAACCAACAGCTCTTCGCCGGTAAAGACGACGCTTGGGCCGCCCGACGGGTGGTGCCACATCAAATGACGAGCGCCAGCGCAGGAGCTAGCCACGCCGCTCGGGCATCGCGTCGCAGCGTCCCTGCCGTTGACACGATACCAGCGGAATGTTATCCGATGCGCGAGTCTGAACACGACACTCCTGAACAGTCAGGTCCTCGTCCTGAACCGCCTCTGGCAGGCGGTGAATATCTGCTCGGCACGCCGCGCGTTCACGCTGCTCTATCAGGGCCATGCGCAGGTCGTCGCGTCGGACGCGCAGAACAATTTTCTTACGCACGATTTCGATAGCTGGCTCGACTTCTCCTCCGTCGCCCCCGAGCACGAGATGGTCACCACGATTTCGTGGAAGATCCGCGTGCCGCGCGTAATCGTGCTGCTGCTCTTCGACCGGCTGCCGAAGAAGGAAGTGAAGTTCACGCGGCACAATGTTTTCGAGCGCGACAAGAACACCTGCCAGTACTGCGGCAAAGTCTTTGATCGCAGCGAACTGAACCTCGATCACGTGCTGCCGCGCGACAAAGGCGGCCTAACGACCTGGGAGAACGTCGTCTGCTCTTGCATCCCGTGTAACACGCGGAAAGCCAATCGCCTGCCCCATCAGGCCCATATGCAACTCATCCGGAAGCCGAAGCGGCCGAAGTGGCGACCGTTTGTGCACGTGACATTCGCGTCGCAGCACCACGAGAGCTGGCGACATTTCGTCGACCTCGCCTACTGGAACGTCGAGCTCAGCGACTAGCGGTAGTGGCGGGTGCCCTCACCCGCGTCTCGAGCGACGACGGTTTCAGCGGTGCGGTTGAGGACAACCGCCCCTATTCTTCTGTTCTACCGCGCCGCTGCCGCCGCAGCCCGCTGCGGCCGCAGCGCGTTCAAGATCGGCTGCGGGTAGACGCCGAGCACGATGATCGCGGCGATCAGGCCCGTCATCGTCACTCGTGAGAATTGACTGACTGGCAGCGCCGCTGTGCTCGTCGCCGGTTCCCAGTACATCGCACGCACCACTTTCAGGTAGTAGTAAAAGCCGCACGCGACGGTGATCACGCCGACGATCGCGAGCATTGTTTGATGCTGCCGGATCGCGGCATCGAAGATGAAGAACTTGCCGAGAAACCCGGCGGTGAACGGGATGCCGGCGAGCGATGCCATTGCGATCAACATCGCGAAGGAGAGGAATGGGGAACGCGTGGAGAGACCGTTGAAATCTTCGATCCGATCACCGGCTTGCGACGCAACGATCACCAGGACCGCGAAGCTCAGCATCGTCATGAGCAGATACGAAACGAGATAGAAGCTGATCGCTGCGCCGGAGAGCGACACCACGCCGACTAGCAAGTAGCCTGCGTGCCCGATGCTGGAGTAGGCGAGCAGCCGCTTCAGGTTTGTCTGCGGAAGCGCGGCGACGTTGCCGTAGATGAGCGTGAGTGCCGCGACCGCGACGAGCAATCTTTGCATCTGCGGCAGGATGAAGAACGGCTCGAGCACCCGCAGCAGGACGACGAAGCCCGCGGCTTTCGATCCGACGGAGAGGTAGGCGGTGACCGGCGTCGGCGCGCCCTGGTAAACATCGGGCACCCAAATCTGGAATGGCACCGCAGCGATCTTGAAGCCGAGCGCGACCAGCACGAGCGCCATGCCGAACAGCGCCGGGGCGCGCTCTACATCTGCGGCGGTCAGGGCAGCGGTGATGCGGGCGAGGTTCGTCTCGCCGGTGACCCCGAAGATCCAGGTGATGCCGTAGACGAGGAATCCGGTCGAGAGCGCGCTGAGGATCAGATACTTCACGCCGGCCTCAAGGCTCACCGGATTGCGCCGCGTGAACGCGACCAGGACGTAGAACGACATCGTAACGACCTCGAGCGAGACGAAGATCATCACGAAGTCGACCGCCGAAGCCATCCACATCAGCCCGGCGCAGGTGAAGAGCGGGATCGCGAAGAACTCGCCCAGTCCCGCCTGATGCGTTGCGCCATGGATCGTCTGCCGCACGATCGGCGCGTAGTCGATCATCATGATCAGCACGAGCATCGTGGTGACGAGCGCGAAACGCTTGAAGAAGATGGCAAGCGAATCAGCGGCGTAGAACGACCACATGCCGGTCACTTCTGCCGCAGGCGGTGAGGGGAGGAAGAAGGTGGCGACCAGCACTGCGACGAGGCCGACGATCGAGGTGATCGCGAGCAAACGTTTGTCGATACTGGAGAATGCTTCCACCATCAGCACGACAAAGCCGAGCAGAACGACCGCGATTTCGAGTAGCGGCGCGCCGGTCATTTGGCGGTGAAGTAGGTCTCGAACGTGGGCGTCAGCACGCGCACGAACGTTTGCGGGAAGAAGCCGATCCAGAGTAGCGCGGCAACCAGGAGCGCAATTGGCACGCACAATCTACTGCCGATGTCCGGCAAGCCAGCCCAACGTTTCGGCATGGCGCCCATGAACGCGGCGCGATACGCGCGCAGCATGTAGACCGCCGAGATGACGACGCCCCACAATGCGAGCACGGTCGCGACTTGGAAGATGTGGAAGCGCCCGACGTCGAAGCCGTTGCGGAATGCGCCGAAGAACACCATGGCTTCCGCGCTGAAATTCGCGAAACCGGGGAGGCCGATCGATGCGAAGGCGCCGAGGCCGAACGCCAGACCGGCCAGGGGCATTACTTTGGCCAATCCGCCGAGGTCCTCCACTAGCAGGCTGCCGGTGCGCTGGCGCACTTCACCCGCGACTGCAAAGAGCAGGGCGATGGATAGGCCGTGCGCGAAGATCAGGATCGCGGCGCCGTTGATGGCAAGCACGTTCGCGCTCGCGATTCCGAGGAAGATGTAGCCCATGTGCATGACGCTCGAGTAGCCGAGCATCCAATCGAGGCGCTTCTGCGCGATCGTCACCAGGCCGACGTAGATGATGTTGCCCAGCAGGAGAATGATCAGCAGCCATGCCCAATGGCGGGCGCCTTCGGGCAGCATCGGCACGGCGATTCGGAGCAGACCGTAAAGGCCGAATTTCTTCAGCACGCCAGCGTGCAGCATTGCGGCGGGAGCCGGTGCTGAGGCGTACGCTTCCGGTGCCCACGTGTGAAACGGGAACAGCGAAATGAGGATTCCGAAGCCGAACAGCAACAGCAGGTAAATGGGGCGTTGTGCTTCAGCGGAAATCTGACCGGCGCTGGCGGCAGTCTGCAGCACGCGCAGGTCGAAGCTGCGCGCAGCTTCCGGCACGCTGCGGTAGAGAAGAATCAGGCCGAGCAACAGGATGAAGCTGCCAGTCGCCAGATAGATCGTGATCTTCCACGCCGCGGTGAAGCGATTGCCGCTGCCCCAGATGCCGATGAGCAGGAACGTCGGGATCAGCGCGAGCTCGTGGAAGGCGTAGAAGAAGAAGAGGTCGAGCGATGCGAACGCGCCGATCGCACCGGCGGCGATGAACAGCAAACAGGCGTAAAACGCATGCTCATGCTTCTCGATCCGCGGCGTGAACCAGACTGCCGCAAGCGTGACGATCGCCGTCAGCAGGAGCATGATGAGGCTGAGGCCGTCTACGCCGAGCGTGAAGCTTAGCCGCCACTCTTCGCTGATCGGTAGAGACGTGACATAGCTGAATCCTTTCTCCGCGCCGTCGAACCCGACGAACGCACCGATGCTCGCGAGCAGCGTGAGCGCAGCGGCGGCCATCGACGTCTGACGCGCAGGAGCGCCGAGCAAAACGAGCAGCGCTGCGAGCAACGGGCAGAAGACGATGAAGACGAGGATCATCGGAAGACGGTGAAGTAGATCAGCCCGACGATTCCGAGACCGAAGATGAACGCGTATGCCTGCAGGTTGCCGACCTGCACCAGCCGGAGCAAGGAACCGAAGCCCCAGGTCGCGCCGCTCGCCCCGCGCACGCCGCCGACGTCGATGATCCAGCGATCGATAAATGCTGAGATGCTTGCGAGCAGTTCCTGCGTGCTCCGGATCAGCCAGCCATACAGCTCATCGAAGTAGAAGCGGCGCCGAAATATCGTGAGACTGATCGGATCGTGCTCGCGATTTCGATAGAGCAGGAACGCCGCGATCACGCCGAGCAGCATCGCGCCAGTTGCGAACATCGGCACGACGTGGTGCGGATCGTCCGCGTGCGGCAGCGGGAGGAAATGGTGTGCGAAGAAGCCGAACCCCGCAATGACGGCGGGGATAGCGAGGATCAGCAACGGGCCGGTCATGACCAACGGCGACTCTTTGCCGTGGGCGGCGTGTTCGCTTCGTGATTTGCCGAAGAAGACGACGAGCACCAGGCGCAGCATGTAGAACGCAGTCAAAAATGCGGTGAAGAGCGCGATCCAGAAAAGCGGTGCGCTCTTCGCGTGCGCCACTGCGAGAATCGCGTCCTTGCTGAAGAAGCCGCTGAATCCCGGGCAGCCGATGAGCGCAAGCGTGCCGACGAGGAATGTCAGGAATGTAATGCGCATCTTTCCGGAGAGCGCGCCCATCTTCCAGATGTTCTGCTCGTGGTGGAGCATGACGATGATAGAACCGGCGCCGAGAAAGAGCAGCGCCTTGAAGAACGCGTGCGTGAACAGGTGGAACATCGCCGCTTCGCCGGACGCGAGCCCAACCGCCATCACCATGTAGCCGAGCTGCGAAAGGGTGGAGTAGGCGAGGATGCGCTTGATGTCATTCTGCTGCGTCGCAATCAGAGCCGCCATCAAGGCAGTGATGCCGCCAATCCAGGCGATCACCGTCAAGGCAGTCGGTGAGACCTGGATAACAAAGCTGACCCTCACGAGCATGTAGACGCCAGCCGCCACCATCGTTGCCGCGTGGATCAATGCCGAGATTGGCGTCGGACCTTCCATTGCGTCTGGAAGCCACACGTGGAGTGGGAACTGCGCGGATTTCCCAACCGCGCCGGTGAAGATGAGAAGCGCCGCAGCGGTGAGGAATCCCGGATGCGTGGTGATCTTGCCCATTCCGGCAGCGATCTCGCTGAATACGACAGAACCGGTTGAGGCCCAGATCATCAGGATGCCTAGCATGAAGCCGAAGTCGCCGATGCGGTTCGTGAGGAATGCCTTATTCGCAGCGTCGGCCGCGCTGTCCCGCTCGAACCAGTGGCCGATCAGTAGGTACGAGCTGACGCCGACCAGTTCCCAGAAGATGAACATCATCACGAAGTTGTTCGCGAGGACGATCCCCAGCATCGAGAACATGAAGAATGAGAGCGACGCGAAGTAGCGCGATTTGCCCGCATCATCGCGCATGTATCCTAACGAGTAGATGTGGATCAACGCACCGACGCCGGTGACAACGAGGAGCATCGTTTTGCTGAGCTGGTCGAGCACGATGCCGAGCGGCACATAGAGCGTCGGCTTGAGATCGATCCAGGTGAACTCAGGCGCGGTCGCTTGGGGCGTTGCGAAGATCATACAGCTCGCGACAAATCCGAGCACCGCTGCGCCGACCGAGATAAACGCGCTCACGCCACCTGAACGGCGGGTGGCGAGGAGAATCGTCGCCGCCGAGATGAGCGGCAGGATCAGAACGAACCAGGGAAGCGCGCCGGTCATAATGTGAAGGATCCGAGCGTCGCGAGACGCCTGTAGCCGCCTCCCTGTGGGAGGCGCGATCGGCACGAGCCACCACGCGCGCACCGCGCTTCGCACAGCGAAGCGGCTACAGGACAAGTTGACAGGTTCGGTCGCATCAAAACTTGAGCGTGCTGATGTCTTCGACGTGCGTCGTCTGACGTGCGCGATACAACGCGACGATGATGGCGAGACCGACCGCGACTTCGGCGGCGGCGACGGTAATGATGAAGAAGACGAACACCTGTGCGTTGTAGTTCGGCAGGCCGTCGGCGCCGACGCGGAAACGTGAGAACGCGACGAGCGAAAGATTGGCGGCGTTTAGCATCAGCTCGAGCGACATGAAAATGATGATGATGTTGCGGCGCAGCATCACGCCGGCGAACCCAATCGTGAACAGCAGGCCGCTGACGATGAGGTACTGGCCGAGTGTCGCCATGTCAGCGGAGCTCGCGTTTGCTGAGCACGATCACGCCAATCGTCGCGACCAGCACGAGAACGGCGATGATCTGGAACGGGAGGTTGTAGTTCCCGAAAAGAAGAAGCCCGACCTGCCGAACGTCATCCGCTGCCGCAGGCGCTAGCGTGGGCGGCCGATCATCGGCACGGCGCAGCTGGCCGACGACCATGCAGATCTGGACGAACAACGCGAGCGCGACGGCTGAACCGCCAGCAACGGCCACGTAGTTCATCTTGCGACGTTCCTCGGCTCGGAGATCGAGAAGCATGATGATGAACAGGAACAGCACCATCACCGCGCCGGCATAGACCAGCACCTGGATGATGCCGATGAAGTAGGCGTCGAGCGACATGAAGAGCGCCGCGAGACCGAGGAAGCTCAGGACGAGGCTAAGCGCGCTGGCGACCGGGTTGCGGTTAAGGACGACGGCGGCGCCGAAGACGAGCATCAACGCGGCGAATGTCCAAAACAGCAGGGAAGGCATCACGAGATTGCGGATTGCGGAATGCGGAATGCGGAATGGCAAAACGCGAGAAACGGGCGGCCGCCCAATCCGAAATCCGAAGCCCGAAGTCCGAAATGCTCCGTCACTTCTTCTCGTTCCATTTGAGGACGACGCCTTCCATCACGCCGCCGAGCTCGAGCAGCCGCTTCTTGTCGTGGACCATGTCCTCGCGGTTGAATCCGGTGATGACGTAATCCTTGCGCAGAAAGATCGCCTGCTCCGGGCAAACCTCTTCGCACATTCCGCAGTAGATGCAGCGGATCATGTCGATGTCGAACTCGTTAGGGTAGCGCTCGACTTTGGCGAACTTATCGTCGGCCGGCAGCTCCCCCGGGATGATCTTGATCGCGCGCGGCGGGCAGATGAATTCGCACAGCTGACAGGCGACGCAGCGGATCCGGCCGG
>DATHXZ010000477.1:0-2478 GCA_035459405.1 Chthoniobacterales bacterium | reverse complement strand
CGATCGTGGAGAAGTTCGCGCGTGCACTGCATAACGGCGGCCGCCGTGTCGCCATCCTGAGCCGGGGCTACAAGAGCGTTCCGCAAACGGCGCCAAAGAAGCGGTTCGGCTTGTTAAAACAGAAGATCACCGGGCCTCCGCGCATCGTCTCCGACGGCAAGTCACTGCTGCTCGATTCGCTCACTGCGGGCGACGAGCCCTACATGCTCGCGAACAACCTCAAAGACGTCATCGTGCTCGTCGATAAAGACAGGGTGAAGAGCGGCCTCTTCGCGATCAAGGAACTTGGAGCCGACACACTGCTGCTCGACGACGGCTTGCAGTATCTGCACCTCAAGCACCGCCTGGACATCGTGCTGATCGATCGGCAGGCGCCGTTCGGAAACGAATACCTGCTGCCCCGCGGCACCCTTCGAGAGCCGCCGCGGAATCTCCGCCGCGCCAGCTACATCTTCATCACCAAGAGCACCGGCGAGCCTAACGACGAGCTCATCAAACGTATCCGCCGCTACAATCGGACCGCGGAGATCATCGAGTGCGCGCATAAGCCGCTGCATCTGCAAAATGTCTTCACAGGCGAACGCCTCCCGCTCGAACGGCTGCGCGATACCTACATCGGCTCGATCTGCGGAATCGCCGCGCCGGAGAGCTTCGAAGATGGCCTGCGCAAACTCGGCGCGCGCATCGAGTTGACGAAGCGCTACATCGATCACCATCGCTACACCGATGCAGAGCTGCAGAACTTCGTGAATCGCTGCATCCGGCGCGACCTCGCGATGATCGTGACCACCGAGAAGGACGCGGTCCGTTTCCCGCGAATCGCGAAACCCGAGGTGCCGATCTATTTTCTCCGCGTCGAGATCGAAATCCTGAGCGGACATGAGAGCTGGGAGCAGTGCGTCGCACGCATCTGCCAGCCGCAGCCAATCCTGTCGCCGGAACGATTCTTCTCGTAAGGGTATCGCACGATGGCAACGCAACGCGCTGAGCTCGAAGTCGCCGGCCGCAAGCTCCCGGTCTCGAACCTGAACAAGGTGCTCTACCCGAAAGCGGGTTTCACCAAAGGCCAAGTGATCGACTACTACATCCGCATCGCGCCCGTGCTGCTGCCGCATCTGAAGGATCGGCCGCTGACGATGAAGCGCTATCCGAACGGCGTGGAGGGCATGTTCTTCTACGAAAAGAACTGCCCGTCGCACCGACCCGATTGGGTGAAAACGGCGAAGGTCTGGAGCCACGGCAACCAGCGCGACATGTTCTATTGCCTCGCGCAGGATCTACCGACACTCGTCTGGGCGGCGAATCTCGCCGACCTCGAGCTGCACACATCGCTGGCGAAGAAGAAAGCGGTCGCCAAACCGACGATGATGGTGTTCGACCTCGATCCTGGTCCGCCGGCCGACATCGTGCAATGCTGCCAGGTCGGTTTCTGGCTGCGCGATCTCCTCGCAGAGATGAAGCTGCAGAGCTGGGCGAAGACGAGCGGCTCGAAGGGGCTCCAGCTTTACGTGCCGCTGAACACGCCTGCCACCTTCGACGACACGAAGGCGCTCTCACGCGCGCTGGCCGAGCATCTCGAGCGCGAGCATCCGGAGCTCGTGGTGCATCGCATGTTGAAGTCGCTTCGCGGCGGCAAGGTGCTGGTCGACTGGAGCCAGAACGACGAACACAAGACGACCGTGAACGTCTACTCGCTGCGGGCGAAGGACCACCCGACGGTTTCAGCTCCGGTGACTTGGGATGAAGTCGCCGCCTGCTTGAAGAAGAAAGACCCCAACCTGCTGAGGTTCACGTCGGATCAGGTCCTCGAGCGCGTCGACGAGATGGGCGACCTCTTCGAGCCCGTGCAGACACTGAAACAAAAGCTGCCGAAGAAGTGGGATCACCTGAGCGGGTAGGGACAGCGCGCTGCGGTGTCCGAGGCGCGTGTCGCCAGCAAAACGTTTGCGCGCACCGCCCACCTGCCACGCGCCCGGACGCCGCAGCGCGGCGTCCCTACCTAATATCCCGCCGCCTGGCCGTCTTTGCGGCTCTCGCTGGCGCCGACGTAAACGCGCTGGCCGTCGCGCATCTCGAGCTTGATCGCCTGATAGCCGCCGAATCCGCCGAATCCGATTCGCACATCGTGCCCTTTCTTGCGTAGCTCGCGGATGCTCTCCCACGGCACCGCACTCTCCACTTCCACGTAACCGCTGTCGGTCATCTTCTCGCCTGTCGGTTCGTTATCGCCTTCATGCTGCCAGCGCGACGCGTCGCCGGCCTCCTGCACGTTCATGTCGAAGTCGATCATGTTGATCAACATCTGCACGTGTCCCTGCGGTTGCATACCGCCTCCCATCAAGCCGAACGCGAGCCACGGCTTGCCGTCCTTCATCGCGAACGCCGGGATGATCGTCTGAAACGGCCGCTTGCCCGGCGCGTAGACGTTCGCGTGACCGGGTTCCATCGCGAAGAGCTCGCCGCTATCCTGGAACATGA
>DATHXZ010000476.1:0-1815 GCA_035459405.1 Chthoniobacterales bacterium | reverse complement strand
GGCGGCGTACTGCTGTTCCTGCTCGAGCTTCTCGCCCTGCTGGGACGTCATGTACGCCCTGAGGAAAACTTCGCTCGGATCGGCGGTCTGCGCCGCCATTTGTGGGGCAGCGAAGAGAAGCGAAAAACCGGCGAGAAGGATCAAACCGATCTTCTTCATTTTTTGGCGCAGCGGATGATAACCGCAGGTCGTGGAGTTGCAATGCCGGGGTGCAAGCACGCTTTCTCTATAAGCGCACCGCGTGCCAATCGGCGCCCGCTTTGCCTTTGCAATCGCGCGCGCCAAAACTAGAATCCCAGCTGCGTCGGTGGCCATAGCTCAACGGTAGAGCTCCAGATTGTGATTCTGGCTGTTGCGGGTTCGAATCCCGTTGGCCACCCAGCCCAAGTCGGAAGGGGGAACGCGGAAGGCGGAGAACACGCCGCACCGCACGCAGATCGCTCCCAGCGTCCCGAGTGCCGCATTCCGACGTCGCCGTTTCACCGGCTGGCACGGCTGCTGCTAAACACAGTTTTCGTGATCAACCCCACTCTCCTCGCGAACACGACTGAAAACAGCAGCATCGGTTTCTGGCAGCGCATCCTGAACGACGGCGCGCTCGAAAATTGCGCCGATCTCGAGAAGATCCTCGCGGGCTGCGAGTTCATCGTCGCTCTGGACGATCTCGAGCTGTTGGCTGCCTAAGTCAGCAACGCGGGTCGCGCGTGCTCTGTCGTCGCGCCGGTACACGCGTGTAAACAAATTCGACACCGGTCGCGTTGAGGCACCTGTAGCGGCCATCTATGGCCGCCGATCTTCCACGCAGTTCGCGAGGCACTCACATCTTTGGTCACCTTGTCTGCGGTCATAGACCGCCGCTACAGGCGCATCTTGCCATTCTGACCGATCCTGCGGAACGTTCCGGGTGAAGGACCGCATCGCCGCATTCACACGGCAGATTTGTGAGGTCATCATCGGCAAGGAGCAGGCGATCAAGCTTGCCGTTGCCTGCCTGCTCGCGCGCGGTCACCTGCTGATCGAAGACATTCCGGGGGTCGGCAAAACCACCCTCTCGCAAGCGCTCGCCCGCTCGCTGGGGCTTGGCTTCCAGCGTATCCAATTCACGAGCGATCTGCTGCCCGCAGACATCCTCGGCAATTCGATTTTCGATCGCGAGACGCAGCGCTTCGTTTTTCATCACGGGCCATTGTTCGCGCAGGTCGTGCTGATCGACGAAGTGAACCGCGCGACCGCGAAGACGCAGAGCGCGCTCCTCCAGGCCATGGAGGAAAACCAGATCTCCGCGGACGGCGTCACCCACGAGCTGCCGCAGCCGTTCTTCGTCATCGCGACACAGAACCCGCAGCATCAGGTCGGCACGTTCCCGTTGCCCGAATCGCAGCTCGACCGCTTCCTCATGCGCATTCAGCTCGGCGTGCCGGATCGCGCGAGCGAGCGGACGATGCTCCTCGGGATGGATCGCCGCGAGATCCTGAAGGAATTGAAGCCGGTCTTCAGTGCGGCGGAATTGACGGACATCCAGGACGCTGTGCGGAAGGTCCACGCATCCGCGGCGTTGCTCGATTACCTGCAGGACCTGCTCGATGCGTCACGGCAGCGCCACAGCAGCGGGCTTTCGCCACGTGCAGGCCTGGCGTTTCTCCATGCATCGCAGGCGTGGGCGCTGATGAACGGGCGTGAAATGGTGCTGCCGGAGGATATCCAAGCAGTCGGCATCGCAGTGATGGGCCACCGTCTCGGCCACGACATCGAGCAGCCGGGCCAAAGCGGCCACACGCTGGCGGAGGCGTTGTTGCGCAGCGTGCCGGTGCCATG
>DATHXZ010000475.1:0-1917 GCA_035459405.1 Chthoniobacterales bacterium | reverse complement strand
AGCGGTGTTCGGGGCCCGCGGAGGGCGCGAGAATGCAGCACAACCCACCCGGCTTGAGCGCGCGCGCGATCTGCGCGGTTGTCTCCCAGAAGAATTCCGTATGCTCGAATGTTTGACCGGAGATTACGACATCGGCACTGCCGGCCGCGATCTCGCGCCAGTGATAGGGATTCTTCAGCACGAGATCGACATTGTTGCCCGCTGCCATGTCGATGCCGACATACCGCCAGGCGGGCTCAGAGAACAACGGCCGGTACGACCCATTGATGTCCTGGCTGCCGATGTCGTAGATTGCCAGCCGCTCGTGCCTTCGACCGTCGAGATAGTCGCGACGGAAGCGTGCCATCTTGTCGTACGAGCTCGGATGCATGCCTCCGCCAGTCAATCGTGGCCGCCCGGCTTACGCAACCTCGCAGCGACCCAGCTGCGATGAACACCGGAACCGCCTTGCTTTTGGTGAGCAAGCCGGAATCCTCACCCCGCATGCGCAAAACGAAGATCATCTGCACTCTCGGCCCAGCAACGGAGAAGCCCGAGGTGTTGCGGCAGCTGATGCTGCAAGGCGCAGACGTCTTCCGCCTGAACATGAGTCACGCGAAGCACGATTGGGTGCGCGCGATCGTCCCGCAGATCAGAAGCATCGCGGACGAGGTGGGCCGCCCGGTCGCAGTGCTGATGGACACGCAAGGTCCCGCCATCCGCACCGGTGATCTTGCGACGCAGCTCGAGCTGAACCCCGGCGACATCGTGGAGTTCACAGTGCGCGGCGCCCGCAGTGAGGAGACCTATTCCGTCGACGTGAATTACGATGGGCTCATCGCCGACATCTCAGCTGGCGACACCGTCCTGGTCGACAACGGGGTCATTCAGATGCTCGTCCTGGAGAAAAAACAGAACCGAGCACGTTGCAAAGTTCTCACCCCCGGCACGCTTGGATCGCGACGCCACATCAATTTACCAGGCGTCCGCGTGAATCTGCCGCCATTGACGAAAAAGGACCTGGCTGACGTTCAGGTCGGTGCCGATGTCGGCGTCGATTTCGTCGCGCTCAGCTTCGCGCGGCAAAAGACCGACATGGAAGAGCTGCGCCGCGTCCTGCAGACGCTCGACAGCACGGCGCAGATCATTGCGAAAATCGAGGACCAGTCTGCCGTGCGCGAGATCGACCAGATGATCGGCGCCACAGACGTGATCATGGTCGCGCGCGGTGACCTCGGCATCGAATGCCCGATGGAGGAGCTCCCCATCATCCAGCGCCGCATCGTTAAGCAATGCATCCGCCACGGAAAGCCGGTCATCGTCGCGACACACATGCTGGAGTCGATGATCGAGAACCCCGTGCCCACCCGTGCGGAGATCAGCGACGTGGCAAATGCCGTCTTCGAGCAGACCGACGCGATCATGCTCAGCGGCGAAACGACCGTCGGCCGCTATCCAGTGAAGTGCGTGGAAGTCTTTGATCGCGTCGCCACGCGCATCGAGCGAAGTGGCGGCGCCGGATATGCGAAAGAGGCGGATCTGAGCGACTCGCGTCAAAAAACCGTCTCGTCTGCGGTGCTTCTGGCCGAGTCACTGCCGCACTCGAAGCTGATCGTGTTCACGCGTCACGGCACAATGGCGCGCTACGTCTCAAACCTCCGCCCGGAGCGCGCGCCGATCTTCGCATTCACTCCGACGGACCATATCCGACGGCAGCTGGCGCTATGCTGGGGCGTGCACCCGGTTGTCCTCCCATTTACCGACAACCCGAACACGACGATCGAAGCCGCCGAAGCATACCTGCGCGAGAACGGCCTCACTGAGGCGAACGACAACCTCGTGATCCTCAGCGATCTGCGGGCCGGCGATTGCCAGATCGATTCGATCCAGGTCCGCCAAGCCCGTGCGCATGCTTCGAGCCCGCCGCCCTGTGCGACA
>DATHXZ010000474.1:0-3274 GCA_035459405.1 Chthoniobacterales bacterium | reverse complement strand
CATGCGGCGCGCCATGGCGTGTATGCAGCGCTGCTCGCGAGCCGTGGGATGACCGGGCCGGCTCCGATTTTCGAAGGGCAAATGGGATTCGAAAAAGAGCTGGGTGTGACGCTGGCGCCAGTGGCGGAGGTGTTTGAGAAGAGCAAGGAGGCGATGGCGGGCGAGGGGCCGGCGTCGATGATCCTGAAGACGAGCATCAAGTATTGGCCGGCGGAATATCACAGCCAGAGCGCGATCGAGGCGGCGATGTTCCTGCGCACGCAGATCGATGATCTGTCGCAGGTGAAGACGATGGTGATCGAGAGCCATGATGCGTCGGTGGACATCATCGGGAGCGAGCCGGAGAAATGGCGGCCGCAGAGCCGCGAGACGGCGGATCACAGCCTGCCGTATATCACGGCGGTGGCGCTGATCGATGGGGAGGTGACGGACAAGCAGTTCGCGCCGGAGCGGTTTACGGAGACGAAGATCGTCGACTTCCTGCAGGGTGTGAAGGTGGAGCGGAATGATGAGCTCAGCGCGTTGTATGCAGAGGCGGTGGCGAACATTGTGCACGTGAATCTGGCTGATGGGCGGACGCTGACCAAGCGGGTCGATTATCCGTTAGGCAATGCGAAGAACCGGCTACCGGATGATGGTGTGGAAGGGAAGTTCTACCAGCTCGCGGCGCCGAAGATCGGCAAGGATGCCGCGGACCGCGTGGTGGAGCATTGCTGGAAGCTCGACCAAGCTAAGCATGTGGCCGATCTGGTGGCGGCAATGGAGATCAAAGGCTAACGAATGGCTGTTGCGTTGACGCTGATCTGTAGCCGCTTGCCTGTGGCAAGCGCGAGGGCGGTCGTGGAGAGTTATCGGACGTCGCTCGCGCGTCGCCCACAGGGCGACGGCTACAGGGCTGTTTTGCGATTCCGCGCACTATGACTTCACCTACTGCACGGCTCCGCGAACTAATCCGCAATGGCTGTGTTGCGATGCCGGGCGTGTTCAACGCGTCGATGGGGCGGATGGTGGAGCGCGCCGGGTTCGATGCGGTTTACATTAGCGGTGCGGGGCTTTGTAACGCGACGGCAGGGGTGCCGGACGTCGGGTTGCTGACGTTGACAGAGGTGACGTTGCTTGCAGGCTACGTTGCTCGTGCGGTGAGCATTCCGTGCATCGTCGATGCAGATACCGGTTTCGGCGGCGCGGAGAACGCGGCGCGGACGGTGCAGGAGTTTGAGCGCGCCGGGCTGGCCGGCTGCCACATCGAAGACCAGGAATTTCCGAAGCGCTGCGGACATCTCGCCGGCAAGTCGCTAGTCGAGACGGAAGAGATGAACGAGAAGATTGCCGCCGCTGCGGGCGCGAAACGCGACAAGGATTTTCTGCTTATCGCGCGCACGGATGCTCGTGCCGTCGAGAGTTTCGACCAAGCGGTCGAGCGCGCGAACAGCTACCTCGCTGCCGGCGCGGACGCGATCTTCCCCGAGGCGCTGCAGAATGAGCAGGAGTTTCGCGACTTCGCCAAAGCAGTCGACGCGCCGCTGCTCGCGAACATGACCGAGTTCGGCAAGAGCCCGCTCTTGTCGTTAGACCAGCTGGCGGAGTTCGGTTACCGGATGGTGATCTACCCGCAAACGGCGTTCCGCGTTTCGATGAAAGCCGCGGGCGATATGTTGCGCGAGTTGAAAGAGCAGGGGACGCAGGAAAGCTGGCTCGATCGGATGCAGACGCGGAAGGAACTTTACGAGCTGCTGGATTATGACCCGACTGCTGACTCGCAGAAGAAGAAAACACCGAACATCGAACATCGAACACCGAACACTGAACACTGAACACCGAACACTGAACACTGAACACTGAACACTGAACACTGAAGGCGGAGTTGCTCGGTTGAGCATTCGATGTTCGATGTTGGGTGTTCGATGTTTGATTTGAAACTGAGGAAAAACTCATGAGCACCGAAACCAAACCAGCATACAGCCCAGGACTCGCCGGTGTGGTGGCGGGCGAAACGTCGATCTGCTGGGTCGATCCAAACGCGGGCCTGATGTACCGCGGCTATGACATCCACAAGGTGGCGGAGCAGGCGAACTTCGAGGAAGTCGCGTATCTGCTGCTGAAAGGCGAGCTGCCGAACGCGCAGGAGCTGATGGATTTCGGACGCGAGATCGCCGTAAACCGCGAGCTGCCGGAGCCGGTGCTCGATATGCTGCGGCTGCTGCCGAAGACGATGCACCCGATGGATGTGCTGCGCACCGGGGTGTCGATGCTGGCGGCGTTCGATCCCGATCTTAACGATCACTCGCACGAGGCGAACGTGCGCAAGGCGATCCGCCTGATCGCGCGGGTTTCGACATTGATCACGGATGCGTGGCGCATCTCCCAGGGGCTCGATCCGCTCGCCGATCGTAACGAGCTCACGCACGCGGGTAACTTCCTTTACAAGCTCACCGGCAACGATCCCGAGACCTGGCAGGTGCGGATGCTCGACACGATCTTCATCCTCTACGCCGATCACGAGTTCAACGCCTCGACCTTCGCCGCACGTGTGACGGCTTCGACGCTCGCCGACATGTATGCGGCTTGCGTATCTGCGTGCGGCACGCTGAAGGGCCCGCTGCACGGCGGCGCGAACGAGGAATCGATTTACATGCTGAACGAGATCGGCACTGCTGATCGCGCCGAGGCCTGGATGAAGGACGCGCTCGCGAAGAAGAAGAAGATCATGGGCTTCGGTCATCGCGTTTACAAAAGCGGCGATTCACGCGTACCGATCATGCGCGAGATCGCGCGCGACTACGGCCAGCGCATCGGCAAGCCAGAGTGGGTGCCAATTTGTGAGACGCTCGAGAAGACGATGGAGCGGGAGAAAGGCCTCTGCGCGAATGTCGATCTCTACGCCGCGCCGGTGTTCACGATGTTCGGATTCCCATCGGAACTGAACACGCCGATCTTCGCGGTCTCACGCGTGGCCGGCTGGTGTGCGCACGTGATCGAGCAGCACGACAACAATCGGCTCATTCGCCCGCGTTCGCTTTACGTCGGGCCGGCGGAGCGGCCGTATCCGGGACCAGCGCGCGGGTAATGGTGTCCCGTTGTAGCGGCGCTTGTGTCAAGCGCCGAGGTGGATGCCTCGTGCGGCGGCAAGGGTGCCGAAAGTGAGCACGCGTTTGACACAAACGCCTCTACACTGAAGGCGTTTCGGCACTTCAAACATGGAACCGGAAACGAAATCGCTGCAGGAACAATACGCGCCGAACAACGCGTGCTTCGGCTGCGGTCCGGCCAATCC